>JAFGPH010000307.1 GCA_016926135.1 Deltaproteobacteria bacterium | reverse complement strand
CCTTCAGTCCTTCAATATCCTGTGTTTATGGGCTACGGCCGTGAGGGGTGGGGGACGGGTGGGGGACGTTCTGGACTAAGTGGACAAAGTCGATTGGGTCCGCACCATGGACTTGGGGCCTGGTACTGGTTTACTGAGTGGGTCTGAAAGCCTAGTTTTTCACCTGTGAGTTCTTCCGGGATCCACAGGATATCAGCGATCTCAAGAACCTGCGATATGAGCAATTGAAAGCATCAGCGGTCATTCTCTCCTTTCTCAATTCGAACCCCATTCCCCTGACGGGCTCCACTTTAGACTTCCCCTTGGCGCGCAGGATGCTTCATGGGTCCCATGGACAAACAGGATGGGAATGGCGTATGCTTACAAACTGCAGGCGTGTCCCTGAATGCGAAGGGACCGAAGCCTTTCAATGGCCCGGAAAGGAGAAGGACGATGGATCTGGGACTCTTGGACAAAGTGGTCATGGTCACGGGGGCGAGCCGCGGGATCGGCAAAGCCATAGCCGGGGGATTCGCCCAGGAGGGCGCAAGATTGAGCCTATGCGCAAGAAACGCGGCAGAGCTGGAAAATGCCGCCCAGTCTATGAGAACCTTCGGCGTTAAGGTCTTTGCCAGGCCTGCCGATGTCACCCAGGCCGCGGAGGCCGAAGCCTTCGTCCAGGAGACCCTGAGGCACTATGGCCGGATCGATGTCCTGATCAACAATGTGGGAGGCAGTCGTTATACCCCCACCCTGGAGATCCCGGACAGCGAGTGGCACGATATCCTTGATCTCAACCTGGTTTCCGCAGCGCGGATGAGCAGGGCTGTGATCCCTGCGATGAAGAAGCAGCAGGGCGGTGCGATCATCATGATCTCCTCCGTCTGGGGGAGGGAGAGTGGAGGCCACATCACCTACAACGCGGCAAAGGCGGCAGAGATCAGCCTTTGCAAGGCCCTGGCCCGTGAATTCGCGGGAGACGGCATCCGCGTGAACACTGTAGCGCCGGGTTCCATCCTTTTTCCGGGCGGAGGATGGCAGCGACGAATGAAGGCTGACCCGGAGGGAATTGCTGAATTCGTCAAGCGCGAGATGCCTCTGGGACGCTTCGGGAGACCCGAAGAGATCGCCAATGTGGTCGTCTTTCTCGCATCCGGACGAGCGAGTCTCGTCACCGGTGCGTGCATCAACGTGGACGGATGTCAATCCAGGTCGAATATTTGATCTCTCCTCTCGAATCCGTCAACGCTGTTCGTGCTCTACCGTCTCTTCCATGCCCTTGAGGTCTTTTCCATCAGGCTTTTCACGACAATCCTTCTTCCCCCCTGCCGTCCGCGATCGGGGCCAATCCAAAACGGCGCCGGGCGCCCATTCTTCCCGATTCCCTTATCTTGCCGAGGCACTCAGGGTGTCGCGCCAGACGGTAAATCCTCTCCCTGCTATCCATCCTCCTGCGCTGTGGCCGGGCTCCTCAAACCGGCGCGCCTTTTGAGGGCAACCCCCGGCAGGAGGTGATTTCCCTTCGTGGCCTTTGCCAACGAGGAGCCCCCTTCCACCCATCCATCAACATGGTCAGCATGGTCCACAGCCTATCTCTGAGGGAAAACAAGGCCCCTATGCATAAAGCCTGTCCATTTCATTCAGGATCTTTCCACCCGTGCAGTAGGCAAAGCACTCCCTGCAGTAGAGGCACTCCCGACCCAGATCCGGAACAAGCGCGATTTCCCGATCAACACCCCTGCCCTTGAAGTAAATGGCGTTCATTTTCTTGACTTCGGCACAGTAACGAACGCAGATGCCGCACAGGCTGCAATCCGTGTTCGTTGTCCGGAATCTCGATCGGGTCACGCCGTACTCCGCCGCATATTTCTGTGCCGCAGGCCAGAGAAGCTCGATGAGTATCCTGCGTATCTTGATCACCTTCTCGGTTTTGGTCTGCACTTCCAGGCCCTCCTCTACGGGATAGGCACAGGATGCCACGAGCCTCTTGCGTCCATTCCTGGTGATCTCCACCATGCACAGTCGGCACCCCCCATAGGGCTTCAGCTTTTCCATGTAACACAAGCTGGGAATACGAATCCCCGCGGCCTTCGCCGCCTCAAAAACCGTCGTGCCCTCCTGGGCCGTCACGTCCTTTCCGTCGATCTTCAGCCTGATTTCTTTCACTTCACTTCCCCCTTTCCTCTGGCGCCCCCTATGCAGCAACGGCTGCGGGCTCCCTGCCTTCCGACGTCTTGATCACCGCGGAGAACTTATCCGGGCAAACCGCGAAACAGGCGCCGCACCGGATGCACTTCTCCTGATCGATCACGAAGCGTTTCTTTTCCACTTCGGTAACCGCGTCAGCGGGACAGTTCTTCTTGCACAATCCGCAACCCTTGCATTTGTCCTCGTCAATGCTGTACCGGATCAACCCCTTGCACACACGTGCCGGGCAGCGGCCTTCCCGGATGTGGGCCTCGTACTCGGCCCTGAAGTGTTTGATGGTGCTCAACACCGGGTTGGCAGCGGATTGGCCGAGGGCACACAGGGAGGCCTCCTTCATGACCTCCGACAGCTCCTGGAGGAGTTCAATGTCTCCCTCCCTCCCCCTGCCCGAGGTGATGTCGTTGAGGATGAGGAGCATCTGACGAAGACCCTCCCTGCACGGGGCGCATTTGCCGCAGGATTCGTGCGCAAGAAAATCCACATAGTACCGGGCCGTATCCACCATGCACGTATCCTCGTCCATCACGATCATGCCGCCCGAGCCCATCATGGACCCGGCCTTGGTCAACTCGTCGAAGTCCACGGGGATGTCCAGCAGGGCTTCGGGCAAGACCCCGCCGGACGGACCTCCGGTCTGGACCGCCTTGAATTTCCGTCCCCCCCGGATCCCCCCTCCGATCTTGAAGATAATGTCCCGGAGAGGGATGCCCATCGGGACCTCCACCAGTCCCGTATTGTTCACCTTGCCGACGAGTGAGAAGACCTTGGTCCCGCTGCTCCCCTTCGTGCCCATGCCCCTGAACCAGGAAGAGCCGTTATTGATGATGAAGGGGACGTTGGCCCAGGTCTCCACGTTGTTCAGGCAGGAAGGCCGGTCCCAGATGCCCTTCTCGGATGTGTGGATGTATTTCGGCCGGGGTTCTCCCACATGACCCTCGATCGCATTCATCAGTGCGGAAGACTCCCCGGATACGAACGCGCCGGCCCCTCGATGGATGCGCACATCGAAGTCAAAGCCGCTCCCTAGGATGTTTTCCCCGAGGAGCCCGTATTCCCTGGCCTGTTCAATGGCGCGCTGTGTGTTCTTGAGGGCGAGCGGGTATTCCTGTCGCACGTAGAAGAACCCCTCATGGGCGCCTATGGCATACCCGCCGATGATCAGGCCCTCCAGCACGCCGTGGGGGTTCCCCTCCAGGAGGCTCCGGTCCATGTACGCACCGGGATCGCCTTCGTCGCCGTTGACGATCACATATTTCGGATCGCCGGGCGCATGTCGTGTTGTCTCCCATTTGACTCCGGCCGGGAACCCGCCGCCCCCCCGACCTCTCAAATTGGCCTCCTTCACCGTCTCGATGACCTCCTGCTCGGTCAACTTGGTGAGCGCTTTCGCAAGGGCCGAGTACCCGCCGATCCCGATGTAGTCATGAATGTCGCTGGGGTCGATGACGGCGTTGTTGGCGAGCAGGAACCGCATCTGGTGCTTGTAGAAGGGGATATCGTCCACATGGACGGCCTTCTCCCCCGTCGCGGGATCGTGGTACACCAGCCGGTCCACGACTTCGTTTCCCTGGATCGTCTTTGTGACCACCTCCGCGACGTCCTTCGGCTTCATCTGGAGGTAGCAGATCTTCTGGGGGAGGATGATCGTGACCGGACCGCGTTCGCAGAAGCCGTGGCAGCCGGATCTTCGCAGTTCCACGGTTTCATACAGTCCCTGTTTCATGATTTCCTTGTGAAAGGCGCTCGCGAGGTCTGCCGATCCGCACGTGAGGCACCCCGTTCCGGAGCAGATCGTAATCGAAATGGGTTTCTTCTTGCGCTCCGACGCGATCGTCTTCCGGAGGGTATCCAGGTCCTTCATGGAAGCCAGCTTCTTCATTTGGTCACCTCCTCTTCCGCCAGAGAGCCGAAAGCCTTTTCCAGTTGAGACAGAGACGGATTGCTCATGTAGGTCCCATCCACCTCAAGTACGGGGGACAGGGCGCAGCATCCGAGGCAGTGGACCGTCTTGAGTGTGAACTGCTGTCGCTCATCGGTCTGGCCTTCCTCAATGCCGAGAACGGCCGATGCCTTTCTGAGCAGATCCGGGGCCCCCCGCACGTGGCAGGCCGTGCCCATGCACACCTGGACCGTATGGGCACCCTGGGGCTCAAGGCTGAAGGCCTCATAAAAGGTCGCGATATTGTAAATCTCTCCAATAGGCACGTTCAGGCGTTTGGATACCCATTTCAGGACATGACGGGGAAGCCAGTGCAACGTGGCCTGTGTCTCCAAGAGGATCTGGATCAGGGCGCTCTTGCTGTAATCATGCTTCCTGACGATCTCGTCCACGAGGGTCAATTCGTGAACCACATCCAGGATGGCCTTCTCTCTCTTCTTGACCCTGCCGAGCCCGTCGGCGTGGTATTTGGCCTCCTCCTCCAGCCGGTTCAACTCATCGAGAAAATCCACCCGATCAAAACCCGCCGAATAGCTCTCGGAGAGCACCGACAACCCCTTCAAAAGTACATCCTGCTTGCTCGGGGCCTCCCCCTCGGGCGCCTCCTCCCGGACCGCCTTCCTTTCGCTCGATTCATGCCTCAGGAGGCTGAGCTTCATCCCCCGTCGAACGGATTCAACGAGTTTCTCAGGTTCAAAGGGCTTGGTGAGGAAATCGAAGGCCCCCATCTTCATGGATTCGACGGCCGAATCGATTGTCCCGTAGCCGGTGATCACGATGGGAACGATGGCAGAATCGATCTCGGTGATCATCCGAAGCACCTCGATACCGCTGACACCCGGCATCTTCAGATCCACAAGAACCACCCGGGGTCGAACCTCCTGGACCAGCTGGACGCCTTCCGACCCGTTGAGAGCCGTCGCAGTTGTGAACCCGCTCTCCTCAAGGGTTTGCCGGCAACCCTCGCACATGGGCTCTTCATCATCGATGACCACGACGGCGGCCGTTTGCCGACCCTGGGCACCTGTGCCGCCTTTTACCTTCTTGGTCTCTGGACTCATAGCGCCTTTCCTCTCCTTTCCTGTTCTGGACAAGTGGGAATCAACCCGCACTTCCTTCCCCGCTTACGCAATAGGCCCCATGCAATGCGCCTGCCACATGTTGCCCCTGCGCTCATCGGGTGAGCGGAGGTTGGTCAAGTACTCGCCGTTGTGTTGTTTTTTTCATCCCGGGAGGATTTGATCAGGGATCTGAAAGGATAGCGGAAAAGCCCCCATGGCACTTTTTGTATCAGTGTCTGGGCAGTATGGTCCTTTCTGTACCACCCCCGGCGCGGCCCTCATGGCTACAGAATACGTCACGGTATTTTTGACTCAGGACAGCTGCAGGTCACCGACCGAAATGTCGTACTTGCGGATCTTCTCACGGAGGGTCTTTCGATGGATGCCAAGACGGGCTGCCGTCTGATTTCGGTTTCCCTTGCAGTCCCTCAGCACCCTGATGATTTCTCGTTTCTCCAGATCCGTTAGGGAAGGAGCGTCGACCGGCATGGGTTCCGCCCGGGGCGGTTCTTCGCTCAGCATGAGATCCTCCCGGCCAAGCATGCCGCCTTCGGAGACCACGATGGCCCGTTCTATGGCATTCCTCAGTTCCCTCACGTTCCCGGGCCACGAATACGCCTTCATCAGCGCCATCGCTCCCTCGGATATGCCCATGACCCTGATCCGCTTCTCGACGCTCAACCTTCGGATGAAATACTCGGCCAGGAGGGGAATGTCACCCGGTCTTTCCCTCACGGGCGGGATGAGGATGGAAACGACGTTGAGCCGATAGAAGAGGTCCTTGCGAAACCTCTCCCGTGCGATCTCCCCTGAGAGATCTCGGTTTGTCGCGGCGATGATTCTCACGTCGAGCTTTCGTGTGCGCGGGCTCCCTACCTTTGCAAACTCCTGCTCCTGGACGACCCGGAGAAGGCGGGCCTGGAGATTCAAGTCGATGTTGGCAACCTCGTCCAGGAACAGCGTGCCGCCATGGGCGATTTCGAACTTCCCCTTGGTGGTGTCCACTGCGCCGGTGAAAGAGCCCTTGACATGTCCGAACATCTCGCTCTCAAAGAGGGTCTGCACCAGGGAACCGCAGTCCACCACCACAAAAGGTCGTTCCCGCCTCCTGCTCTGGAGATGGATCATCCTCGCCACCAGTTCTTTCCCGCTGCCCGTCTCCCCGGTGATGAGCACCGTGGAATCCATGGGTGCCACCTTCTTGATGAGACGCATGACCCGTCTGATCACCGCCGATTCTCCCACCAGCGTGTCCGTGGAGGCCTCCTGGTCGTCCAGGGCAAGGCGAACGCAGGAGTCTTCCAGTGCATGGCGCTTCTTCGAAGCGGCCTTCTCCACGATGGAAATCAGCCTCTCGGGATCAAAGGGTTTGCACAGGAAATCATGCGCCCCGAATTTCCCCGCCTGCATGGCCGCGTCGATGCTTGCGTAACCGGTGATAACGATGACCGCAACACCGGTATCCTCCCGGGTAAGGGCCTTCAGCACCTCCATACCCGGGATGCCCGGCATCATAAGATCCAGCAGGATAACGTCAAAGGATTCCCCCTTCACCTTCTCCAGGGCAAGTGCGCCGTCGGCGACCGACTGCACCCGGTATCCGACCTCGGACAGGGTCTCCATACACGCGAGGCGCATGGATTCATCATCATCGATAACCAGAACATTCACAGACACGAGGCACCCCTCTTCTTCCTCGGCAGGCAGACCACAAAGAGACTCCCCTCTCCCGCCTTACTGGAAACCATGATGTCGCCGCCGTGCCCCTGGACAATACCGTAGCTGATGGACAGACCGAGCCCGGTACCATGACCTACTCCCTTGGTGGTGTAAAAGGGTTCGAAAATCCGGTTGAGCACCTCCTTCGGCATTCCGCTCCCCGTGTCACCGAAGCCCACTTCACAGGTATCCGTCTCCTGAAGGAACCGGGTCGTAATCGTCATTCTTCCCTTCCCTTCCATCGCATCCACCGCATTCATGATGATGTTGACAAAAACCTGTTGAATCTGTGTGGGGTCCACAATGGCCTCGGGCAGATCTTCCTCAAATTGCCTGGCCACCTCGATATTGTGAAACATGGGTTGGTTCTCAAAGAGAGCCACGGTCTTGTCCAGCAGGGCATTGAGGTCGGTGGGTTCGGCCTTGGGCTCGCGCTGGCGGGCGAATTCCAGCAGTCCCTGAACAATGTTCTGGCAGCGCTTCACCTCGCGCTCGATCCTCTCGAGGTTCGGACGCATGGGGCTATCCCCGGAGCACTTGTTCAGGACGAGGCGGTTGAAGAGGAGGATGCTTCCCAGGGGGTTGTTGATCTCGTGGGCGACGCCGGCCGCCAATTGCCCGATCATGGCAAGCCTCTCGGACTTCATGACCTCCTCCTGGGCCCGAAAGCGCAGTTCCCTGTCCCGCTCCCGGATCGATTGGGCCATGCTGTTAAAGGACCTGCCCAGGGTGGCAATCTCCGGTGGTGAGTCCTCCAGATGGACCTGTTCTTCCAGATGCCCTTCGGCCAGCTTCTGTGTTGCGTGAACCAGGGAACGGATCGGACTCATCGTGGATCGGATCAGGAAATAGCAAAGCACGAGGGACAGCCCGAGGCCTCCCATCGTGATCAGGAGAAAAGACCAGAAGGCATTCCTCTGAATGTCCCGGAAACGGTCCTCAAGGACCCCGATGCTCAACATGCCCACGATCCGCTCATCCATGTCCCGAATCGGCTCATAGGCCGTCACATAACGGCTGTTGACGGCAAAGGGCCTGCTGATCCACGGTCGGCCCTGTTTCAGCACATGGTCGTGGACGTCATCGGAGACGACGGTCCCAAGGGCCCTCTGCTGGTTTTCCCCTTTCACGGTAGTCGCGATCCGGATGTCGGAAAGGAAGATCGTGGCCAGACCGACATCCTTCCCGCCATGGGTCTCGGCGCCGTAGACCTTCTTGGTGATGCGATCCACCAGCGAGGGGCTGTTGTTGAGAAGTCTTCCGCCGTAAAGAACTCCGAGCAGGTTCTCCTGTTCATCCACGACGCGCGCCGCCGCGACAATGGCCATTCCGGAACTCACATGATCGCGGCTGCCGGATTCCAGATACGGAGATGGGACTACCCTGACAAAGGCACGCCGGACAATGGCGGGGTTTTCCTCCATCAGGTCCTCTTCTCCCAAAACTAAGGTGAAGGCAATGGCGGTTTTCACGCTGAAGACCCTTTTCACGAGCTCTCGACCCGATTGGGTGCTTCGGGTATGGTGGATATTCTTGGGCCGGCAGAGGACACTCCCATCCGGACCGGTCAGGGTCAGGATATCCAGGCCCTCTCTTTCAGCAATCCTGCTCAGCCGGTCCGCGAGCTTATCCCTCCTGGTGTCCAGACTGGTCTCCAGGCTGTAGAGGCCCAGCGCGGAGAGCCGGACCGTTTCCCGGATGTTGGCCACCTCCTCTTCATACAGGTCCCTCCCTGACCTCAGATCGAGTCTGACCTTGTCCTGAATCCTGGCCACGATGGTGGTGTCGATGAGACGCAGACCCACAAAGGACATCAAGGCGCAAATCGTGATGATCACGATCAGAAAGCCCAGGAAGAGCCTTTTGGACAAGGAGATCTTCATTCCAACACCAAGAGGAAAACTCCGTTTCCGTGAGATTCCAACATAGTGAATTTACATGCCTGTGTCAAACCGGTTGGCGTCGGGGTGCGAAGGGTGTGGGGATTCAGGGTTCGGAGAGGGGAACGCCGTGGGCGTCCCCCTCTCTCCCCCGGAGCCGCTAGAAGGAGAAGCCTTCCGGCAGCGCCTTCTTCGGCGTGCCTTCAGGCACCCAGGAGAGGTCCGTGATCGTGTAGGTGGGCCCTGTCTTTCGAAAGATGGGAACCACCCTCATTCCGATCTTCGGATCTCCCACAGAGAGATAACTCATGAGAATCGTGGATACGCCCTCAAACTCTATGTTGATGAACTTGATGGGCTTGTCCAGCGTATTGAAGGCACCCGAGCGTTCGCAGACCATGAAGGTGTGGATCCTTGCGGTCTCCCTGCAGGTGCGGGTGAGATCGATGACGGTGTTCCTGCCCAGGCAATCCGGACAATGGATGCGGAAGGGCATGTAGACGCTGCCCTTGAACTCACACCCCGGGTTGTCGCACCGGGTTCCCTGAATGACGCCCTTGGCAAGGCTTTCGAAGAAAACCGCCTCTCCCCCGTAGGTGTGGATGTAGATCATCTCCCGGGGGTTGGTCACTCCCACCAGTTTCCATCCCTTGGTCTCGTTTCGGATCGGCATGTTGGGCGTGATGTGGTGGAAGTCCCCTTTGATCTTGTACTGTCTGCCTCTGACTCGAACCGTTCCATATATGCTCATCTTTTCGCCTCCTCCCCCTCTAGGCATCTTTTTTCAGAAGATGGTCGGGATCCATCAGTATGGTCGCCGTCACATGGGATCCCACCCCTGCATGGCTGATGGCCATGGCCCGTTTGGCGCCCTTGACCTGAAGATCCTGCCAGTCCTTGGGTTTCTTGCGGTTGAAGGCATCCCAGATCGCCTGATCCTCGTGGATTTCCGCCCACCGGTTCCACAGGTGAAGCGCAATCTCAAAGGTCTGCATGATCCCGGTCGCGCCCACGGCGTGCATGCAGCCGATCAGCCCCCCGGACAGATTGGAGGGCAACTTCCCCGGCTTGCCCGTGTGGGGATTGGTGTGATAGCAGTCCCCGGATTCCACGTAATCCCGGCCGTTGCCGTACGGTCTCACGCCGATGTCCTCATAGGTCTGGATGTCGCTGATGGTAAACGCGTCGTGCAGTTCCAGTACATCCAGATCATCCATCGGGTTGGTAATGCCGGCCATACGATAGCCGTAATAGGCGGCCATCCTGGCCCCCAGAAAACAGGTGAAGCCAGGGTAACGGGTCGCGCCCGGAAACCGCTCGGCAAGGTCCTTGTACTGATCCGGGCTCTCGTTGGGAAGCAGGGGGATCTCCATGTCCCGCCGGCAGGCCGGCCTGAGGGTGTGGGAGCCGGCGGCCACCCAGATCCGAAGGGGCTTGTTCTTTGTGTTCCGGGTCAGTTCCATGGCCGTGTCTTCATCACACAGGATCGCACAGGCGGCCCCGACACTCATGAGACAACAATCCAGCGCCCGCAGCGGGTAGGCAACGACAGGGGACTTCAACACATCCTCCACGGTGATCTTCATGGGGGCGTGGGCAAAGGGGTTGAACCTGGCATAACCGTGGTGCTTCACGGAGATCTCGGCAAGGGTACGCCGGAAAGAGTCTTCCTCTTTCCCGAACACCTGCCAGTACTTCTGGGCCATGACCGCGTAGTACCCGGTGTAGATGTGTCCCAGTGGCGTCTCCCAGTCCTTGTCCGCTGCGCAGGAAATCAGATGGTTTCCTTCATCGGTCGGGACTTCATCCATGCGCTCCCATCCCATGGCCAGCGCGCAGTCGGAGTATCCCGACGCAACGGCCTTCAACGCCTCCCACAGGGTGGAGCCGCCGGTCGCCCCTCCGGTCTTGATGCCGATGTTTCCCAGCGGATCGAGCCCGAGCCGGTCATGGATGACCGCCTCGCCCAGGAGCTGGTCGCCGAAATGATCGGCAAAGTGCCCGTAGTACGCCGTATGAATATAGCTTTTCAGCTCGGCGGGCGTCTTGTCGATCAGCCCGGCAGCCATGGTGAGGGCGTCGATGCAGAGTTCTTCGGTCCGCTTCTCAGGGATGGCCCGGTCGAACATGGACTGGCCTGCCGTGACCAGGTAGACCGGCCTCATGAGCTTGGGGATCTTCAGTTGTCGTTCGCTGAACTTGATCATGGATATGACTCCTCCTTTCCTGTTATGAACTGATGTGACCTCTCAAGAGGACCCTGCACCCGACGGGATTGCGGACAAGGGCACCCTCTTCACGCACCCCTCCGGGCGCCTGCTTCAACCTCTGTCCTACAGGGTTCCGATCCACAAAGCGATGGCCGGTTCCCTGCTCTTGTTCGTGATGTTCTGATGATCAGGCTGCGACATGAAATGGACGGCATCCCCCTGCCCGAGCTGGAACGTCTGATCGCCATAGACGAACTCGATGGAGCCCTTCAGAACGCAGAGCAGTTCCTGGGAGTTCTTGACACCCTTTCGAACGGGGAGGGATGCGTCCGGCTCCAGAAGAAGAATGGCACTGTCAATGACCGACCTGCCCTCGGGCGGAAAAAAGCGACGCGTGACAAACCCGGATCGCGGCACCTCCATCTCATCCCACTCGGATCGCCGGATCAGCACGAGTCTTTCGAGATCCTTGAATTGATTCAGGAGATCCCCTGCCTGGACCCCAATGGCATTGCAGATATGGATCAGAGTCTCCACGGAAGGGGAACTGACGGCATTCTCCACCTGGCTCAGAAAGCCTTCGGAGATGCCGGCCTTCTCGGCCACCGACTTGAGAGTCAACTTCCGCTCCTTGCGGCATTTACGGATGAGCACCCCCAAGTTCATAAGAGTCCCCTTTTTTTCATCGATCCATGCGAAGAGACAAGAAAGAAAAGGGCCAAGCGCCAATGAACTATTTATCGTCATCAAATATTATCTATTCCTAAATTTTATGTATATGTCAAGAATATTTCCCGGGCATGCAAAACACCCTGGCGGATCTTGTGATGTCAACTTTTGGACAGTCATGAATTCGAATATTCAACCACATGGCAACGGCATATCCATTCTTCCACATCCCAGCGTGATGGACACGATTCACGGTTGACACGCGGGGTGCAAAGGCCCCATACTCGGCCCCGCGAGAGGAGGGAGATCTTTGCCATTGCCCATTCGAAAGGCCCTCATCGTCTACTGCTCACCCGGAGGGAGCACGGAGCACGTCGCACGGGTCATGGAGGCGAATATCCGGGCCCATGGGATGCCCCTGACCATGGTGGACCTGGGCCGGGAACAGGATATCCCTTTCATCCTCTCCCAGCTTCCCGCTGCAAAAGAAAATCTCTGCCTGATGATCGGCTCTCCGGTCTACGCGATGCATCCCGTCCCTCCGGTCATGGAGTTCCTCAAGTGCCTGCCCGTCGCCGAGGGCGGCTACGCGGTTCCCTTTGTGACCTGGGGCGGGGTGTCAAGCGGCATAGCCCTGCATCTCATGGGTCAGGAACTGGAGTCAAAAGGATACACCCTGCTGGGGGCTGCAAAGGTTCTGGCCCGGCATTCCATGATGTGGGCCTGCGACGACGCGCAGGGCCGGGGTCATCCCGACAGGGAGGACGAGCGGATGATCGGGGAACTCGTGGACATGGTGTGCGCCAAACTGAAGCTTCCCGATCCGCCGGGTCTCTCTCTCTCCCAGCTTGACTACCAGCCCCGGGATCGCCATGACTTCATGAGCACCCTGGGCATTCAAGCAGTCAGGGCGCTCATGCCCGAGAGGAAGCTGGAGAGGGAGCGCTGCACCGGGTGTGGAGTCTGTGTCGAGAACTGCCCCGTGAATGCCATTGAGCTCACTCCCTACCCCGAGTTCGGACCCTCGTGCATTTGTTGCTTCAACTGCGTCAGGCTCTGCCCTGAGCAGGCATTGACGGCCGATCTCTCCGTGAACATGGAACGCATCCGGATCATGACCGAGCGATTCAGTGAGCCCGAGGGGACCCGGACTTTCAACTGAATCGCGATTCTCACCGTCAGGGGTAAAGGGGAGAAAGGGATGCACAAGCTATTGGACATCAGGCTGATTTGCGCCCTTGCTGCAGCCGCACTCGTGATCATGATCTTCCTGAGCTACAAGAAACAGGCCGGTCAAAAAACGCTGTCTCGATTCGGCAGGTATGAAGGTTATTCCAGCGCGATCTATGACGGATCCAGGCGCATTTCCGATTACCTGACCCTGTCGTACGGAACGATGCTCGCATACGACCTCATTCTCCCGACCAGGAAGGGTTTGCCGGCCGACCGGCCCCTACCCGTCCTCTTCAAGTACACGCCCTACCTGCGGACCTTCACCATCTTCGATGAGAAGGGGAAGAATCTGATTGCAGACCTGCTGGGACTGGGCTGGAAAGAACGGGCCATGCTCCGGATCCGGTACTGGCTTTCCGGCCAGGGCCGCTTCATGGATCCCCTTTTCAGAACAAAGTGGCTCAAGAACATGGTCAGGCACGGCTATGCCGTCATCGTCGTGGAGCGACCCGGAACGGGCGCTTCCTTCGGGATCTTTGACGCGTCTCATGAGCCGGGAGGCAGGGAGGCTTCTGAGATCCTGGACTGGATCGCCTCCCAGCCCTGGTGTGATGGTAACATCGGCATGTTCGGAGACTCCTTTCAGGCCATGATCCAGATGGCTGCGGCCGCTACGGGCAACCCGCACCTGAAAGCGATCTTTCCCACATCAACCCCCATGGAAATGTATAGCGCCATCCAGTATCCCGGCGGCATATACAACAAGGCATTTGCCTCCTTTTTCACCTGGGCGACCTCCTTTCTCGCCGCCAATGTCATTACACCGGTGGACGGCGACAAGGACGGAACCCTGCTTGCCCGGGCGCGCGAGGAGCGCAGCAGGAGCCTGCCGGAAACAACGGGGATCGCCAGGAATCTTCCGTTTCGTGACAGCACCGCACCAGGGGGGATTGATGTCTGGCAGGACCGCGCCGCGCTTTACCCCTTCGTCGAGCGCATCAACCGCTCCGGCATACCCGTTTACATGACGAACGGATGGTATGATCTCTTCACTGCCGATATGTTCCTCTGGTACCACAACCTCACCGTTCCCAGGAAACTGACGGTTCGGCCGCTGGATCACAGCGAGGTCGAGAAAGACCGGGCTGACCTGGACTACGGGGCTGAAGCCCATCGCTGGTTCGACTACTGGCTCAAGGGCATCCGGAATGGCATAATGGATGAGCCGCCCATTCATTACTACGTCATGGGAGCGCCAAAGGAAGAGGCCTGGCAGACCTCCGATCGTTGGCCGCTCCAAAACCAGAAACCCACGCCCTTTTACTTCGGACCAGGAAGATCAGGGAGCATCGCCTCGGTCAATGATGGCTTCCTGGGATCGGAGTCCCCGACGGCTCCCGAGGCATTCGATGCATACACCGTGGATTATACGACGACGTGCGGGAAGAAATCACGCTGGTCCGCGGTGAACTGGCCCCGCCACTATCCCGACATGCGTTTCAACGACGAAAAGGCATTGACCTACACCACCCCTCCCCTCGAGACCGACGTAGAGGTCACGGGGCATCTGGTGGCCCATGTGTGGCTGACGACGGAGGCGCCGGACCTGGACCTGTTCGTGTATCTGGAAGAAGTGAATCAGAAAGGCAGTTCCGCCTACGTCACCGAAGGGGAACTCCGCATTTCACACCGCACCCTGAGCCGGGCGCCCTTCGACAACCTGGGCTTGCCATTCCACTCCCACTACCAAAGAGACCTCGCACCCATCCAGGCCGGGAATCCGGTGGAGGTGTCTCTCGGCCTGCTGCCGACTTCATTCCTGTTCCGGAAGGGCAACCGCATCCGCGTGAGCGTCGCCTTCGCAGATGCGGACAACTTCGACACCCCCGTCATCCACCCTGCACCCCGGGTTCGTTTGCTGAGAGACAGGACACATCCGTCCCTTGTCCTGCTCCCGGTTGTTGCAGGACCACGAAATCCGGCGTGACCGCCTCCATCATGAAGGTATGGCAGGGGATCGGTTGACGAGGGCCTGTCAGCGTTTGTAGTATCCCCATTCCACCAGGCGGTTGTAGGCATGCTGGGCGTATTTGCCTTCCCTTACGACCTGCAGGTACCGGTTGTACTCCTGAGCCGCCTGTGGCTTCTTCCCCATCCCTTCCAGGGAGAACCCCTTGAAGAAAGGGGAGTTGGGGTTTCCGGGCAGGATTTTTTCGTAGGCGCTGAAATCCTGGTAGGCCCCGTCGAAATCCCGGGTCTGGATTTTGGCGAAACCGCTCAGATGGTAGGCCTGGGCCTCCTGAGGATAAACGGCCTTGGCTGCTTCCGAGTACCGGAGGCCTTCCCCGGGCTTCTTCTGGATGATCTGGCAGGCGGCCATCATGACCAGCCCCGCATAGTCATTGGGCGCCTGCTTCAGGGCGTTGCGGTAATGAGCCTCGGCCTCCCCGAATTTCTGAACGGCCGTCTCCTGCTCGCCCCTCTGCAGATCTTCGATGGCCCTCTTCATGGCCCGAAGCCGGGCGGTCTGGTCCATGTAGCGTTCCTTGTACAGGGGAAGGTTCCGGGAGGATGCATATTGAACCCGAGAGGTCTCGACTGCGGTCTGGTAGCGTTCATCGCTCATGGGGTGAGTGGCGAACATCATTTCAATGGCGCCTGGCTTGGATTTGGAGAGACTCCGGAGCATCTCCATCAGTCCCACCATGCCCTTGGGGTTGTATCCACCCTTGGCCATGTATTCCATGCCCAGGGCGTCCGCTTCCCTCTCGTTGTCCCGGCTGTAGGAGGCCAGCAGGGCCCCGGCGCCGATGCTGCCCAGGGCCCCGGCCACCTGACCCAGCCCGCTGGCCATGGCGCCGGCCACTGCGGAGAGGCCGCCCACCAGCGCATTGGTCAGCATTCCCTTGGACATCTGCTGGGCGGTGTGCCGGGCATTTACGTGGCCCAGTTCATGGCCCAGGAGGGCCGCCAGCTCGGCTTCATTTTCCAGGGCGAGGAGGATCCCCCGGGTGCAGGCAATGCTGCCGCCCGGGAAGGCGTAGGCATTGACGTACGTGGCGTTGACTCCCCGGAAAGAATAGGGCATGTGGGTCCGGTGGGTGCGGCCGGTCATGTTCTGGCCCACACGGCGGACATAGTCGTTCAGGGTCTTGTCCTGGATTTGACCGTAGTCAGCCGAGAACTGGAAAGGGGCATACTGCCGGTCCATCTGGATCTCCTGGTCTTCGGAGACCAGCATCAGTTGCGTCTTCCCGGTCACCGGGCTGGTGGCGCAGCCGAGTACCGTCCCGGCTGCCGACATGGACAGGAGCCAGATGAAATGCCGGCGGGTGAGGGCAGCAGGTCCTTGAGTCGGCAAAAGAAGATCGTCCATGGCCCGTTTCCCCCTGAACAGTGGACTAAAAGATAAGAGGTGTGGTGAGGCCCACGCCTTTTTGAGACGTATGATTGTATTTTATTACAATTGCCCCAAGAAAAAAAGCCTCTCTTCTGTGCTCGATCACGAGAGATCACTCGACCGCAACGAATCTTTAAAGACCAGTCATCTTTCACCGAGAGGACAGCATCCCGGCCGGCAAGGATTAGATTTCTGTTAGCATCCTTGCCCTCGCCGCAAAAGCATCTTATCATGAATGGGTTCACCAACGGTCCCGCGATGGGCGGGACCGAAAAGAAAGAGGACCGGAGAAGCCATGGAAATCCATTTCAAGAGAGACAACGGCCCGCTCGATGAAGCCATCCGTGAGGTGCTTGCGCTTGCGGGCGGCATCCGAAGGCCTGAAATCATCCGGGAGATGATCATCGCATCCCTCAAGGCCGGCCAGGAAGACGACGGCGGGGTAAACCTCAAACTCATGCATGCCTCAGCCAAGGAGATGCGTTTCACGGCAAAGGCCTTCAGCCCCTACCGTGATGTCAGGAAGGTAACCGTGTTCGGGTCGGCCCGAACCCGGGCGGATGAGACGGCCTACCGGATGGCACGCCTGCTGGGCCGGAAACTGGCTGAATCAGGATATATGGTCATCACAGGGGGCGGGCCCGGCATCATGCAGGCAGTGCATGAAGGGGCAGGACCGCAAGCCTCCTTCGGGGTGAACATTCG
Source organism: Deltaproteobacteria bacterium (assembly GCA_016926135.1). Next base: position 20,258 of record JAFGPH010000307.1, on the reverse strand, counting down.
GCTCCCATTCGAGCAGAAGGCCAATCCCGTGATGGAGGGAGATACCAAGAACATCACCTACAAGTACTTTTTCAACCGCAAGGTGGCCTTCCTCAAGGAGTGCGATGCCATCGCCCTCTTTCCGGGCGGTTTCGGGACCCTCGACGAGGGAATGGAGGCGCTCACCCTCGTGCAGACCGGGAAGCGCAACCCGGTCCCGATCCTCCTGGTCGACGAGCCGAAAGGGACGTACTGGAAGAGGTTGGCGGAACTGATCGAGAAGAGCCTTCTGGCCGGGGCCTATATCAGCCCGTTCGACCTGGCCCTTTTTGAGAGGGTCGAGTCCGTGGACGATGTGGTCGGGCGGATCAAACGCTTCTATTTCCGGTATCACAGCCTGCGTTACCTTCGTGACGCGCTGGTCGTTCGGCTGACCTCCCCCATCCGTCCCGAGAAGGTGGAGGAACTGAGGATTCGCTTTTCCAACATGCTGAGACCTGCAGGGACGATGTTTCTCTCAGGGGCCTTGCCGGAGGAAGCCGACGAACCGGCGATCGCCCATCTCCCCAGGCTCGTCCTGGACTTCAACCGGCGCGATTTCGGAAGACTCCGGCAGTTCATAGACGCCGTCAACAGCGATTGACTCCACTACCTGAGACGAATGAGAGGGGACTCTGGTCGAGAAATGTCCGGAAAGAGCCTTTCCCTGGGAGACCGCTTCACGAACTCCCTGATGTGTTTCGATTCGCAGGAAATATAAAATATGTCTTCACGCTCCCTGGTTTCCGCGGCGAGCAGGTTCTTCCCGATCTCCTCCTTCACGAAGTCCGAGTCCGCAATGGAAACGGCCAGCCTCCCGCCACCCAGCAGCCTGTATTCGGCAATGAGATAGAACCCGGAGAGGTCTGGATCCCAATCGAGGAGCCTGATGTTCAGAAAAGTCCTGCGCCCGAGCCTCGATGCAAACATTTTCCCGAAAAACGGCTTGTCCCCTTCCTTCGGGTCGGCCGGGACGCAGGCAAAACTCATCCAGCCCTCCACCGATTTGCCGATGTAAATGAAGGCGTCGTCATCCGGGGTTTTCCAGGCGCCGGGCAGGCGCACATCACCCACGGCATCCGCAACAGGGACCATGGGGTTCTCCCAGACAACCGCCGTGCACGAGGATACGATCAGGCTCAATGCAAGGACCAGAGAATAAAAGGCATTTCGCGGAATCATTGCTGACCTCCTGTGTGCCCTGGGTTTACCCAAGTCTGCCGTCCGGCCTCACATCCGTTGATACCGGCCATGCATCCCTGTGCTGTGTGCGCCAGGTCCGTGGCTCACCCTCGTCCCTGCTTTATGTTTCACTGATCTCCATCTCGTATCCGGGGGCCCCACGTGTGGATCTCAATATGAATTCGATTCGCCTGCCTGCCAGCAACGCATCTTCAGAGCGCCTCCGCAGTTGGCGAAAGTCAGCCGATTCCAGGAACAGCCTCAGTGCTTCCAACTCATCCAACAGGCTGTCCTCTTCCTTCCCACGGAGGAGCAGACTCAGAACCCTCTCATACTCCCTCTTGGCAACGGTCTCAATGCAGTGCGAAAGGCTCGGCTTGAGTTTGATTTCCATCGTTCAGACAGCACGGAAAGGGATTTCGGCAAATCACGGAATCGTCTCCTTCGAGGCGAATGCCGGCTCATGGAGAGGCAGGAGGATATCGGCCATGCCCTTGACCCGCATCATGATATCGTAGGACTCGTAGACATTCACGTGCGTTCCGGGCGGGATCACCTCCATCTCCATGGCCCTGATCTGCTTGGGGGGATGGAAATTCTCCATGATGACGCAGAACCCGGTGATGGCCGCCACCCCCGAAGGCGTGTCGATCAGAACCGTCAGACCTCCCTCGGTATGGGCAGGAGTGTGCACCACACGAATGCCGGGCAGGATCTCCATGTCCTCCGTGATGGGCTGAATCTGCCCACCCTCCTCCACATCCAGAATGAATTCCTCGTTGTAGCGTATATCGAGCGGGTGCGGCTCGTGGATCGTGATCAGCTCCTTTTCGTGGGCATAGAACCTCGCATTGACGCACTTCGAATCGTTCTCACAATGATCGTTGTGCAGATGCGTATGAATGACCACGTCGATCTCTTCGGGCTTCATCCCCCATCTGGCGAGGCCTTCTTCAAAGGTGTAAATGCGGCCACCGATGGAGCGCTCCCTTTCCTCCGAGCGGATGGGGCCCATCTCTCCGGTATCGACCAGGATCCTCTGACTTCCTCCCTCCAGGTACCAGCTGTAAATGGGAATCGTATAGGGCGTCCCGTACCCGTATTGGTAGGTCATCATGCCCTTATCGAAAATCTTCGAGCCCAAGGCCATGGGATGAATTCTGTATTGAGACATATCCTCCACCTTCCTGCGCGTTGATGCTTCCAATATACGGGGGAAGGCTTCAGGCCTCAAGCAAAAAGCCGTGGGAGAATGTCCTCCCGGCCCAGGGGTTGTGCCAAGGCATGTGTGGTTGATTGTTGTGGGTTAACGTCAACGCTGTTCACTGAACGCCTATTTGCCCCCCCCCCCGCCGCATGCCTAAACGCTCATGACCAGGTTACTATTTCTTGCCACCACCGAGGATGAAAATCCCCCTCTCCACCCAAGTGGGGGGAGAGGGTCGGGGTGAAAGGGGGGTGTTTTCACGGCAAACAACGTCACGTGGGCCTGTCGGCGATATGGTTCCAACAGAAACCCTGATAGATGTGCCCTGGCTGCATCAATCCGAGACTGCACGGATTGGCTTTCAATAGCAATAGTCCAAGCCGCATACTCCCTTCGTTTTCTATGCCACTCCTCGTAATCACGTTTCTCGGTGGGGAGCGTCCGCCTCAAACTCAGAAACTCATCCCAAAGCATCTGATGTCGTTCTTCTGAACTGACCAAGGTAAGTGACCCTCAGGCCTCCTGAGAGTGTACTTTGGCCGTAATGGTAGAATTTGTCAACCAGGGTGGAAACTGGAAGCCTCTGACCGGCAAGAGGCTATGGGAGGGAAGGAAAACACGGAGAACACGGGAAATCACATATCCGGCAGATGGATCCAGGATAGCAGGGGTCTGCCGTCTGAACCCCGTGAAAAGGGAATCAAGTACGGCCATGATTTCGTCACGCCAGCTCGTAAGGGAGGCGAGCTTTCTTCCCTTGTGCCTTGCACCCTGTGCCGTGGACCTCTTCAGTACATATAGATCTGGTGGCTGTCGGGGTTCTTTCCAAAGAAGGTGATGTCGTCGATCTTGTCCAGCTTGGGGCCCCGGCAGAGGGCGTAGAGGGTCCGTTCCACCCCGATCCCTCCTCCGAAGGTGTCCGGGAAGGTCTGCCGGCCGTCCTTGTCCTTGCGGTGCGTCATCAGCAGGAAGGGGCCGTAGCCTCCCAGCTCATCCACGTTCTTGATGTTGCCATTTACAATCACGGGCCCGGCGGGAATCACGCCGTTGTCGAGCAGTCTTTCCACGATGGGCTCGAAGAGCCACTCCCTGACGGCCCCGGAAAGGATCTCCAGGGCCGGCGTCTGTTTGCCTGTGTCCCTGAGGACGCTCTTGGCACACATGTCGTAATTGTAGATCGAGTCCGACGTGACCTTGGCAAGCGAGACCTTCCCCTTCGGCTTCAGGTAGGGATAGATGAGATCGTAGTTCTCCCTCAGAATGCCCGTGATCCAGAAGAACTGCGACTTGGTGCTCTCCCCCAGGTCGATCTCGTATCCCCTGCCATACTTCTTCTTGGCCTGGTCGCACCGGAAACGCGGAAAGGGCTGTCGAGGCACCTCCAGGGCAACACCCAGGGTCTTGAGGTCCTCCTCGTTCCTCTCCAGAATCCTGGTGACGGAGTGGACGATCATCCTTTCGAAGAGATCCAGGGCCTTTTCCATGTCCTCGGCCAGGATCTTTTTCACCTTCTTGGGTGCTCCCAGATAGGTCTTCAGGTCGACGCCCCGATTTCTTCTGACCTCCAGGTCCATCTGGCTGAAGTCGATCAGATACTTTCCCCGCTGCATCCTGTCCGGGCTCTCGATCTCGAGCCGGATGTTCGGGGAGTCCACGAAGATACCCTTCATCCGGGGATGGTGACAGGCCAGGAACTTGGCATAGATCATGCTGTGGGTGAGGAGATAGTGCTGCCCCTTGTACTGGATGGAAGGGACGTATTCCACGTCATGGGCCAGAGGGTCGGTCACCGGGCTCAACTGAAGTCTCTCAATGTTGAAGAGGCCTTCGTCCGCCAGGAACTGGTGCATGGCGGTAACAAAGGTCGTGCGGAGGGACAGGGCGGCGTAAAGTGTCTCACTCGTCCACTTCGTGTAATAGTACTTCTCCAGGTATTCCCCCAGGCTCGACCCTGCCTGCTGAAGCGCGGCCTGAAATCCAAAAAGACTCTGCCCGATCAAAATCGTCCGGTCATCCTTCATTTCTTGCTTATTCTTCCTCCTTGAATTGTGCCTCTGTGCCTCTGTGAACTCTGTGAGAGATCGAGACTCCGCCTCACAACCTCGTCAGGTATCGGTCGATCTCGAACTGGCTCACGTGCGTCCTGTAGCGATCCCACTCGATTTTCTTGTTCTCGATGAACTTGTTGAAGATGTGATCCCCCAGGATGTCCCTCACCAACTTGCTCTTCTCCGTCTCCTGAATCGCCGAATAGAGATTCCCGGGCAGATCCGTAATGCCGTGGGCCCTGCGTTCGGCAGGATTCATTTCAAAGATGTCTTCTTCGATGGGATCGGGGATCTCCATCTTCTTTTCGATCCCGTCCATGCCGGCGCCCAGCATCACGGCAAAGGCCAAATAGGGATTGCATGCAGGGTCAGGGGACCTGAATTCAATCCTCGTGGCCATCTCCTTGCCGGGCTTGTACATGGGCACGCGGATCATGGTGGAACGGTTCCTTCTGGCCCAGGAGACGTAGACCGGCGCCTCGTATCCGGGCACAAGCCGCTTGTAGGAATTGACCCACTGGTTGGTGATGGAGGTGATCTCCGGCGCATGACGGATGAGGCCCGCAATGTAGTGTTTCGCGATGTCCGAGAGGTTGTGCTCGTCCTTGGGATCGTAGAAGGCGTTCTTTCGCCCCTTGAAAAGGGACTGGTGGACATGCATCCCGCTCCCGTTCTGCCCGAAAATGGGTTTGGGCATAAAGGTGGCATAGACCCCATGCTGGCGGGCGATCTCCTTCACCACCAAACGGTAGGTCATGGTCTTGTCCGCCATCCTGAGCCCCTCATCGTAGCGGAGATCGATCTCGTGCTGGCTGGGGGCCACCTCGTGGTGACTGTATTCCACCTGAATCCCCATGGACTGGAGGGTAAAGATCGTATCCCTCCTCAGATCGCTCGCCACGTCCAGGGGCCTCGTGTCAAAGTAACCACCCGTGTCCAGGATTTCCGTGCCCTTGTTGTCTTTGAAATAGAAGTATTCCAGCTCCGGCCCCACGTAGAAGCAAAACCCCTTCTTCCCTATCTTGCTGAGCAGCCTCTTGAAGGCGTATCTGGGGTCGCCATCGTAGGACGATCCGTCCGGGTTCAGGATGTCGCAGAACATCCGGGCCACTGGGCGATCCGCCCCCCTCCAGGGCACCAACTGGAAGGTGGTGGGGTCCGGTTTGGCAATCATGTCGCTTTCCTGGATTCGCGCAAAGCCCTCGATCGAAGAACCGTCAAACCCCATTCCCTCCGTCAATCCCTCCTCCAGCTCGGAGGGAGTAACGGCAAAACTTTTGAGAAACCCCAGGACATCGGTGAACCAGAACTGGACAAAACTGACGTCCCTTTCCCTGACGACCTTTTTCACGTCCTCGGCATTCTTGCATTCCATTTCATCCCTCCGGAAAAGGTCGAGGCGCACCCATTGCGGCCCGGTCCACGCGTCTTGATGCAGGCGATCCCCGACGTTCGTACCTACTGTTTATGCCAGGAGCAGGAGAAAAATCAACTTCTTTGATCGCCGATCTGTGTTAGAATCGTCTTCCATGATCCGGGTCCTCCACATTCATACCCTGCCCATCATCAGCGGCTCCGGGATCAACACCTTCCTCACCATGAGAGGAATGCACGGCAAGGGCTACGCAGCGGAGCTTGCCTGCGCCCCCGGTGGACCCCTGATCGACCTGGTCGAGTCACACGGGATGAAGGTCATTCCCTTCCGCCATCTGGTCCAACCCCTCCGCCCCCTGTGCGATCTTCGGGCACTGGCGAAGCTTGCCGTTTATCTCAGGAGGGTTCCCTATCACATCGTCCACACGCACAACTCCAAGGCAGGCTTCGTGGGGCGCCTGGCAGCTCGAATCGCAGGGATTCCCGTGATCGTCCATACGGTCCATGGATTTGCCTTCCACGATCAGGAGTCCTGCCTGCGGAAATGTCTTTTTCGAGTGCTGGAGCGCGCGGCATCGCACTGGTGCGACCGGATGATCTTCATCTCCCAGCCCCTCATAGACTGGGCGCTGAGGGAAAAAGTGACGGTGGAAGAAAAAACCGTTAAGATATACAGCGGCATCGAATTGAGCCGGTTCCTGCCCGTCCCGGAGGCAGAGAGAGCTCGGTTGAGAAAGAAGTGGGGAATCGGGACGGAGGATCTCGTCATTGGAATGGTCTCCAAGCTCTGGGAAGGCAAGGGGCATGTCACGCTCATCAAGGCCTTTCAGGGCCTCCGGGAAGAAATGGGAAACACCCGGCTGGTCATCGCAGGCGAAGGCTACCTGAGGCAGAGCCTCGTGAAGCAGGTGGAGCGGATGGGACTGGCGGGCTCCGTCCTGTTTACGGGCTTCCTTTCCAATCCCGCCGAGATCATCGCCGTTTTCGACGTGGCCGTTCTGCCTTCCCTCTTCGAGGGCATGGGACGGGTCCTCCTGGAGGCCATGGCCATGGAAAAGCCTGTGGTGGCCAGCCGAACGGGTGGGATTCCGGACCTCGTGGAACACGGGGTGAACGGGTTCCTGGTGAACCCGGGAGATGTTTCCGATCTCAGGGCGGCCCTTTCGAAAATCCTGAAAGACCGTAATCTCGCCCTCCGCATGGGGCGTGAAGGACGAAAAAGGATCGGCAATGATTTCAGCGCGGATCAGATGGTCCGGTCCATCGATCAGCTCTATCGAGGACTCCTCAGGATGAAAGGGGTCTCCTGTGATGGCTAGAATCCTCTGGCAGACCCTGATTGCCATCCTGCTCGCCGTGCTGGCCTCGCCCCTGGTCAAAGAGTTTTACTTCGCCGCCGGGCTGAGGTGGCAGTACATCTTCATCTTCTCCTTCCTGGGCGCCTACCTGATCACTCCCCTCTGCCGGCGGCTGGCCCTCAGGCTGAACATACTCGACAGTCCGGACTGGCGCAAGATACACGATCTTCCGACCCCGCTCCTGGGGGGTCTCGGAGTGTTCCTGGCCTTCTCCACCTCCCTGGTCCTGAACGGCATCTTCCTGCCGGGCATGTGGTGGCTTCTTTTCGGCTCTACGCTGATCTTCCTCATGGGCCTGGCCGATGATATCCGGCCGATCCCGGCCCTCCTCAAGCTGGTCCTCCAGGTCGTGGTCTCCATCCTGGTGATCCTCTGGGGGGATATCCAGCTTACCTTCTTCTACCAGAGCCCATGGGCCAAATGGGTGAACATTCCCCTGACCGTCCTGTGGCTGGTGGGACTCACCAATGCCATGAACTTCTTTGACGGCATCGACGGACTCGCCGCCGCCCTTTCCATGACCTGTGCCCTTTTCCTGGGGATCCTCGCCTTCAACACCTTTCAACCCGCCCTCGGATGGTTCGCCATCGCCCTCATGGGGGCATGCATGGGGTTCATGCCCCACAATTTCAGGCTCCGAGAATCGGCCCTCCTCTTTCTGGGCGATGCAGGAAGCACCTTCCTGGGATTCACCCTCGCAGGCCTGGCCGTGCTAGGCAACTGGTCTGCCACCAGTCATTTCGTCTCCCTCGCAGCCCCTGTGCTCGTCTTTGGCGTTCTCATCTTCGATACGACCTACGTGACCCTTTCCCGGATCAGGAACCGAGGCGGCCGCCACCCGTTGGATCTGCTCTTCTCCGCCAACAAGGACCACCTCCATCACCGCCTCCTCTTCATGGGGTTTGCGCGCAAGGAGGTGGTGTTCATCATCACAACCATGTCCGTATGCCTGGGGGTGAGCGCCCTCATCATCATGAACCAGAGGTTCATCGATGCCCTGCTCGGTCTGTTCCAGGCCGTGCTGATTTTCGGGCTGATCGTGGCCCTGATGCTGCGAGGCAGAGAGTGCGCGGCCCTGCTGCAAGAGAGGGACATGAGGGATCCGCACCCCGGAGACAAGGCGCCCGGGAACCGGACCCCCCCCGACGGCTAGGGTCTGTGCGGTACGAAGTTGAACCACCGATGAATCAGGTCCATTCATGCTGAGGTATCGAGGGGTTGTCAGAACCGCATGTGGAAAAGATCGGCACCGTCACACCATGCTCCGATATTTCGCGGGGTCGTCGCCTTTGCCCTCTTGCTGATCCTTTCACTGGCCCGCTGCGCCGCTCCTCCGCTGTTGCAGGAACGGTGCGAAAAGGACACGATGGAAAGGGCACTGGACGCCGTCGCACTCACAAGGGCGGACCTGGGCATGCGGCCGGACATCTTCACCCATCCTCAAACCTTCAGGCGTTTTCTCCGATGGATGAAAAACCCTCTCGGCGCGCCCATCGAGGCGCAAAGCATGGCTTCCCGTCTGTTCGAACTCTCCCCGGATCCCACGTCCTGGTTCAAGGCATTGGCCGAAGCTGGCGACCTCGCCTCATCCACCCCACTCCCAATGGAGGGGTGTCCCGAATGCGCCGTGCCCCATGACCGGCCCGAGCCGCTCAGGAAGGCCCTCCGTCTGCTGCTCGACGCCGTGTATACGGCAAACAGGGCCTTGGCCCTTGCGAGGGAAGGAATTCCTGCCGGGGCGATGAAGCGGATCCAGAGTTGTCTTCTGCCCCAAGTCCTTGCGACCGAAGACTCACGGCAGGAAGGAGACGACGTGAGGAGGCCCGGTGAAATCCGGGAGGCCCTCCGTGTCGCGGGAGACGTGTCACGGAAGGCATTGGTGGAAGCCAGCCTGACCGTTCTGGAGGCGCTTGCACGCGCGACGCATCTCCTGACCGGACCGGAAATGGCCGGGCATGAGGTCACGTCCTTCTCCTTCACGACCCCTCTGGGCCTGGTGGTCGTGGGGGGGAGGGGTCCGGATATCCATGATCGCGAGGCCGCACTGATCATCGATCTCGGCGGTGACGACCTCTACAGGGGAAGGGTCGCCTCGGGTCATGAGGGCAGGTGTTCCCTTCTGCTGGACCTCTCGGGGAATGATCTCTACTGGGGCGAAGATCTCACCCAGGGATCGGGGTTCTGGGGAATCGGCATCCTCCTCGACCTCACGGGAGATGATCTTTACAGGGCAGGAAACTGCGCGCAGGGTTCGGGGATTTTCGGGACGGGACTCCTGATCGACCGGGAAGGAAACGACAGGTACCTGGGCGCCGAGTTCGTCCAGGCCTCATCCTCCTGGGGGTTCGGGGGCCTCATCGATCTCTCCGGAGAGGACCTTTATGAGTGCGCCTCGTCGGGTCAGGCCTATTCGGGGGTGTTGGGCGTTTCCTGCCTCACTGACCTGGGAGGGAACGACAGGTACATCGCAGGCTCCAACGCCCCGGACCCCAGAGAACCCGACAGCGATCAGAGCTTTGCCCAGGGCTTTTCCATGGGCATGAGGAACCTGGCCCCGGGAGGCTTCTCCCTCCTGGCGGACGGGAATGGGAACGACATCTACCACTGTCAGTATTTCGGGCAGGGCTCCTCCTACTGGATGGGGATCGGCATCCTTTATGATGCAGGGGGGAAGGACACCTGCATGGCCCGCCGATATGCCCAGGGGGCTGGCATCCATTTCTCTCTGGGCATGCTGCTGGACGGAGGAGGAAACGACACCACCTCCTCCTGGGGGGTCTCCCAGGGTTGTGGCCATGACTACGGCATAGGCATTCTCGTGAACCGGGCCGGAAACGACTCCTATGTCTCCGACTGGCTCTCCATGGGCGCTTCCGAAGCCAACGGCATCGGGATCTTTGTGGACACGGACGGCGACGACAGATACCTGAGCGGAAGCGGGATGGGAGTGGGCCGCCTCACACCATCCAGGCGCGCGGGAGGCATCGGCCTTTTTGTGGACGCCCACGGCAAAGACCATTACGCGGGCACCGGGTCCGATGATACCACCTGGGGAGGCAACCGCTGGGGGGTGGGGATCGATGAGAACGGGGGACACCTGAATGAGCCGTGGTTATCCTCACCAGGGTCCGGCCCCCCTGACAGTTCAGCCATCCAGGAAAAGAAGCTTGCAGAAAGGGCCAGGCTGCAAAGCAGGATGGTAAGGGCACAGGCCCTACCCTTCCCCCGGGACGTGGAAGCACTGCTTGCCCTGAGTTCCCATTGGGGACTGGAGCAGGACATCCCCGCGGAGGCCCAGGAAAAACTGCTTCGGATGGACCCCCGGTTGTCTGTCCCCGCCATGGTCCATTTCCTGGATACCCCCAACATCCTGGGACTCCTGTTCATGGAGAAGTTCTTCTTCGCCCATGCCTTTTACGCGCTCCCCCGTCTGATGGAGAAGACCATGGACCCTGATCCCCGCGTGAGCGCCGTCTCCCTGCACATGCTGGCCCTTCTCAAGGATACGAGGGCGATCGAATCCCTACGGGCGGCCATGGGGAGTCCGGTCTGGTTGGTGCGGACCGGAGCGGTGAGGGCCATCGGTGAGATGCTGAACCGCGGGCGCCTGGACACCTTGCTTCCCATGAAGGAAGCCCTCAGCCGGGCCCTGCGAAGAAACGGTCCGGGTCCCATCAGGGCATACCTCAACCACGAGCGTGCACCCATGGCCCTCTCCGTCCTTGCACGATCCTTTCCCCTGGACTATGAAACATACCAACTGGTTGCCGAGATCCCTTCCGGACCCGAAGGAGAAGGGAAGAGGGAACAACTGGGGCAACTCCTTTTCTCTCATCTGAAAGACATGATCTCCCTCCTGGAGAGATGGATCCGAGACATCCAGGATGCCGGGGACACGGCACAGAACGTGATGGGATGCCTCAATGATCCCGATCCCGCCGTGAGAAAGAGCGCGGTCTACGCCCTCGGGCAGATGCGCCACGCGGCCGCACTCGAAAGAACGGTTGATCTGCTCCGGGACCCGGATCGATGGGTGAGGGATGGAGCGATCCTTTCCCTGGCCCTTTTCAGGGACGAGGCCCTGCCTGGTCTCGAAAAGGCCATGGCAAACGCAAAGGCGGCCCAGATCATCCTCTGCCTGGATGCCCTGGCCGGGATCGGAACAGATGCTTCAAAGGCCCTGATCCGCAGGGTTCTCGACCACCCTGACCAGAATGTGCGAAGGACGGCCCGACGGGCCATGGAGCCATGATGCGGACAGGAGGCCCGCCGGAGGAGACTCACTATTCTCTTGACATCCCTTACCACTTCCAATAGGTTGCGCTCACTTCCAAGCCACACGATGTAGTGTTGAGTGGGTTCATTGCAGCAGTTCCCGGAGGCTGTTTTGCGGCAGAGCGGAGTCGATCAGACCCCGTGGTTCCTGAGGTTGAAGAGGATGAGAGGCATGCGGCAGGTCATATGTGTCCTTGCTCTCACCCTTTGTCTCTTCGGCCCGGCCCACGGAGGGAAAAAGCGTCCTGTTCAAAAGAAGGCCCCGCCCGCACCGGACAGCTACGCCCCTTCCTCAAGTCTGGAAGAGGAGATGATCAGGTACCTGGGTGTCCGGTATCGCCGGGGCGGCAGAAGCCCCAGAGGTTTGGACTGCTCAGGCTATGTGGGGCTCGTGTACCGAAATGCCTTGGGCGTTGAGCTGCCCCATCAGTCCGCTTCGATTTACCTTTCTTCAGGCTTTTACCGGGTCCCGCTGGAAGGACTCAGGACAGGGGACCTGGTCTTCTTTACCCCTTCCAGGAAAAGCAAAAGAATCAGTCACGTGGGGATCTATCTCTCCGATGGGAACTTCGTCCACGCGGCCAGGCGGAATGGGGTGATGATTTCGAGTCTGGGCGACCGTTACTGGAGCGCCAGGGTCATCGGTGCCAAGAGGATGGAAAGCATGAAGAAGGAGGAGTGGCCGAAACCCGAAAACCCGGCATGGGAAATCTCATTCACATCGGACCACCAACCACTCGTGTTCGCCCTGACGACGCACCTGAACGACGTCTCCTCCTCCGATGAATTGAACCCGGCAGATGCCCGATGGGCGCATCATTCTTTCAGTCTGGAACTTGACTATGGAAAGGCACTTCCGGGGCGGAGCGGCAATCTCTTCCGTCTTTCATTATTTCAGGATTCGCTCTTTTCTTGGAGGCAAGGGGAAGCCCATCGCCCCCTTTCCGGTATCGGGGAGGCCCCCCTTGGCGGAAATCGTCCGTCCCTCGCCCTGGCCCGGGGCTTCAGAATCGGGAGCGACATTCGTCCCTTCGAGTGGCTGAGCATCACGCCCTCCTTCTCCTATTATGACTACGAAGGGTACTTGGATGAAGCCGGCCTTCCCAGACACTCCATCGGGTTGGACATGGCTTTCGGCTCCATAGCCGATGGATGGAGCGTGTCCACAGGATTTCGTTATTCCTCGCTGATTTCCGCTCGGGAGGTTGCGGAGGAAGAGGATCTTCCAGCGGCCCTGGATATGTCGCTCGCCTTTTCCCAGAAATTGTCCGACAACCTCATGATCTCCCTGATCGGCGAGCGGTACCAGCGATCCGGATCGGTTGCACTGGAGCACTCCACCGCTGTAGAACGTGAATCGGAAGAGCAAAGGTTCTCCGTCCTTTTCAACTTCTCCTACTGATGGAAACCAGGACCAACATCTTCACGATCATCGCTCTTTTCCTGACCCTGATCGTGCCCATCCTCGTCCTGCCCATGGTGCTGGACAACGCGTTCAACACCCCCAAGACAAGCTTGATGCTCTTCGGGGCGTTGATGATGGCCGGGATCTATGGCTGCCGGTTCCTTGCAGGGAAGGAGGTAAGGATTTCCAGGGCATCCACACCCAGAATCATTCTGGTTCTGGTCGTCCTGAACGGTTTTTCCTTCTTCTATACCGCCAACCCCTATTATACCGTGCACGCAGCGACAATGAACCTCACGTGCCTCTTCCTGCTCTACTTCATTTCTCTTTACGTAGACCGGCAAGGCGCGTTTTTCATTCTCCTGACGGCCGCCTTTAGCGGCATCCTGGTCTCCATAGAAACCTACCTCCAGTTCCTCGATGTCTTTCTCATCTTCCGATGGGCCCATCCGGGGATCATGGTCATGGGCACCATAGGGAATTCGAACTATCTGGGGGCGTACCTCGTCTTCCCTCTTTTCGCCCTGGCAGGTCTTGTGTTTCTTCTCAAGGGAAGGCTTCGCCTGCTCCCCGTCATCTTTTTCGTCTTTGTGCTGGGGGCGCTTCTCTTTACGAGAGCGCGGGCGGGGTGGTTCGGATTCTTCCTCTCCCTTCCCCTGTTCCTCCTTATGCTCAAAAGGATCCACCGGTTCCACCTGGGGGTTTACCTAAGGCCGCGCCTCACCCAGACCGCTACGTGGTTCTTCGTATCCCTTTCCATACTCGTCGGTCTCTGGTACGCGGCTCCCGAGCGCCTGCACACCATGCTGGGCTACAGGAACGTCACCAATGCCCTGACCCTCAAATTGAGGATGAAGAAGTATTCGGCCGGCTCGGTCTGGCTCTTCAAACAGAGCCCTCTCTTCGGAACGGGACTCTGGTCTTACAGAAACATGGTCTTCGAGGCCCAGGCCCAGATCAACAAGACGGACCCGGATTTCTTCACGGATTACCCGGAGCCCAAACCCGAGTCCGTCCATAATGAGTACCTGGAGGTGCTCAATGACGGGGGTCTCGTTGCCGCGACGGTGATCCTGCTCTTTATCGTTCTCCTCTTCCGACACGCATGGCGGGTCATCCGGGATGACGGGCTGGAACTGACGGATCGCACCATGATGGCAACCGCACTCAGCGCGGTTGTGGCCATCCTTCTGGCGGCCTTTTTCTTCTTCCCCTTCAGAATCAACAGCACGTTCTTCATGACGGCCATCATGATGGGGCTGGTGGAGGGCATCTATTTAAGGAATTACGGTCTGATCGGGCTTACCAGCGGGACGCGCTCAGGGACCAGGGTATTGCTGATCCCCCTCCTCATTCTCCTCCTCGTCGGCATCGCCTGGTACAGGGGGACAAAGCCTTTCATGGCCGAAGTGCAGCACTTCAAGTACAAGATGGCTTTGGCCGTGGGAAATGCAAGGGATGCCGAAAAGTATATCCTGAAGGCCATTGAATGGGACCCCCACAACACCGTCTACAATTTTCACGCCTCCCAGGTGTATATGAACATGCTGGGGGACTATAGAAAGGCCAGTGACTATATCGAGAAGGCCACCCTGGACTACAACGGCGACATCATCCGATGGACCATTTACTACATCAAGGGCCTGCTGAAATTCCAGGCAGGAAGCCTCTTCGAAGCCCAGGCGGCCTTCGAGAAATCCCTGTACTACAATCCCACCTTTGGGGAGGCCCGGCAGAAACTGGGGGAGGTGAAGAAAGTCATCAAGGACCACGACAGGGTCCTGATCAAATTCAGATAACCAGTCGCTCGAAGATGACCAGCCTGCGACGATGAGGGGTGTGGGGGATGGTGTAGGAGATATCCTGAAGGAGCCGGTATGCACCGCGGAAGTCCTCCAAAGCCTGCCTGACCTCTTCGTCGCAGTTGGGCCCCTTCATGAAAATCGCCTTTCCTTTGAGGACCAGGCAGCCACGGATCCTGGAAAGGGTCTTGGGAATGGTCTCCAGTGCCCTGGTGATCACTGCGTGGACAGGACGCTGGAAGGTCGGGTAGATTTTCTTCCCCAGGATCTCTATCCCTTGCAGCGCGAGGGCCTCCATGACTTCGTGCAGGAACTGGACCCTCTTGTGTCTTCCCTCGGAAAGAATGAAATGGGTGTCCGGGCAGACCACCTTGAGAGGGATCCCCGGCAGCCCGGCGCCCGTGCCGATATCCAGAATGGGAGAAGGAATCCGCCAGTCGAGCAGCCGCGCCACCAGGACACAGTCGATATAGTGCTTCTGCACCATGCTGTCGAACTGGTGGATGCGGGTCAGGTCGTATTCCCTGTTTTTGTCCCGCAGGAGTTTGTGATACCTCCAGAGTTGCTCGTACTGGCGTTGTGTCAGGGGGAGATCACTCCGCCGGAACCACTCTTTCAGGGAGGGCAGGCCGGGCTCCAGCCCGGCCGCTCCTCCCCCGGTTTTTCTCCCCGAGGCGCGCCTTTTCCCTGCTGCGAACGGAGATCTCATGTCCGAACACCCTCACGCCATGAGCCAATTCCACCCGGATCGACTTGAGGTCCTTTACGAGGACAACCATCTCATCGCCGTCCTCAAACCTGCGGGGGTCCTGGTTCAGGGGGACCGCTCCGGGGTCCCTTCCCTCATGGATATGACCAAGGAATATATCAAAAGCAAATACGGAAAACCAGGCAAGGTGTTCCTGGGTCTTTTGCACCGCCTGGATCGCCCCGTATCCGGCGTGGTGCTTTTTGCCAGGACATCCAAGGCGGCATCCCGTCTCTCGGAGCAGTGGCGCTCCCGGAGCGTGAAAAAGGTTTACTGGGCCCTGGTACACGGTAGGATGGAACCGCCCGCAGGGACCCTGACCTCCTACCTGAAGAAGGGCCCATCACGGGTCGAAACCGGCTTTGAGGGCGCCAGGGGGGTCCAGGAGGCGACCCTCTCCCATCGCACCCTTCGACGAAGCGAACCTCATTCGCTGCTCGAAATCCATCTTCACACCGGCAGAAAGCACCAGATCCGGGTCCAGCTTGCCGCTGCAGGCTGTCCCATCGTCGGGGACGTGAAATACGGAGGCACCCCTTCCCGCTCCGGCCCGGGGCTCTGCCTGACGGCCCGTTCCCTCACCTTCATCCATCCCACCCGGGGCGAAGAGGTCACCATCGAAGCCCCGCCGCCGGAATGGGCTTCCAGGTTTCTGCCAGCCACCGGGAAACCGCCTGACACTAACGATACCCTCCAGCGGAGAGGGTGAAACACGGGGCTTTGAGACACGAGACAGATCACAGGATCGTCAGCGGAATGACTGCACGTGGTGCGCGGTAAGGGCGAGGTCGCTGTGATCGGCAGTGTGGTGTCTCAACGTTGACTTTACCATGATGCCGTGCCCACAGGAACGCCCAACAGGGACGTCGGGGGGTGGTCTCTCAGGGCCGCAACGCATCTTTCTCCTCTGCCCCTTCTCCTCCCTCGATCACCCAGTCAGGCGCAGGCTCATACAAACCGGATGAATTCAAACTCAAAGTCATATTGTCATATGATGCACTATCATTGACTCCGTCCATCACGTATTCATAACCTTGGTTGTTGAATCCATATCCCTGTGCAGGTGCAAGTCCTGTTACTATTCACGATTACCACAATCGAAGGTAATTCCTTGCCATTTGTTGGTAATCGATTACACACTTATGTCATTTCGGCAAAGGGTCACTGAATCTCGTCATTCAAGTTCTCCTCGCTTTTGCCGATAGGGATGGCAAGGGCTGACAGAGTGCCCTTAATACAGTAAACGAAAGAGTCGAGAACATGATCTCCACCATCTCCAGATTGCCGGTGAACCCGGATCCATCCTGGCTCTGCAGGGAGAACCCCTGCAGCAACACTCTCCAATCCACCACATTCACGAGGGAACAGCATCAGGATCTCAACATCACCCTTTTCACGGATGAAGGGGACAAGGTAACCCTCAGTTCAGCGTCTCTGAGCCGCACGGAATACACCTCTGTCTACAACCGGATGGGGTATGCCAACGGCAGCATGAGCGCGTTCAGGGGCACGCAGTGGACGGGGCTCTCGAGCCACAACTTCTCCCTCTCCCTAGAGGGTGATTTGAGCCAAGAGGAAATGAAGGATATTGCGAAGGCGGTCAGGTCAGCGGAGAAGATTTTGAGAAATCTCCTGCTAGGCAACACGGGACAGGCCATGCACGAGGCCATGAAGACGTCCAGGCTGGACACCCTCTCAAGCCTCCAAGCAGACTTGCACGTTGAGCAGGTGGTGACCTTCGAGAAGCAGGTACTGACCACAGCGCCGGCAGATCCTGAGCCAGCCGCTGTGCCTCTTCCGCCGGAAGAGAACGGAGATCCTCCGCTCATGCAGGATCCGACGGCGACGGCCATACCGGCCCCGGCGAACGGCGACGGAAAGACCATGGGGCCGACTCGTCCGGTGAACCGTCTCATTGCTCGGCTCTTGGAGAGATTGGGTGCGGAGGAGCCCGATAACTGGCTCTCGCTCCTTTCCCCGGACGAGAGAATCCAGGCCGACTTGCTGAAAGATGTAGTCAGTCATCCGCGAAAACCTCAAACGGAGGTTGCCACGCCGGATCCCCCAGAAACAACTTTGGAATCCGGAGAGAATCAGCCAGCAGCACCTTCAATCTGACCCGGCCCAAGAAGGGAATGAGGTGTGTGCACTGGAGCCCGGGTTGATGTGGCACCTTCCGAAAACAACCGGCTTGCCGTGAAGTGATCCGCACACAGGAACTGAGTCAGAAAGAAGGCTCAAAAACTGACTTTAGCGGTGACCAGAGTGTTCGGGATACTGACCGATCATACCTTGCAGGCAGCTACCACCCGACCGCTGGATCAATGCCGGCCTCGGCCAGGACCGGGGCGATCCGGCGGATGACCAGATCGTGGCATTGGCCGTTGGAGGCCACGATGCCTGTGCGGCGGTTTACATCCGGCCGGTTATAGGACAAGGGTCTTCCCCAGCAATCCGTCATCCTTCCTCCTGCGCCGGCCAGGATGGCTTCAGGGGCGCAGGTGTCCCATTCCTTGGTGCCGGGACCGGGATGGATATAGAGGTCGCCTTCCCCTCCTGCGATGAGCCCGCACTTGATGCCCACGGAGCCGGAAGCCCTCTCCCTTGCGACACCCAGCACCGTCTTCACACGGTCCAGAACAAGGCTGCGGTGGGACCTGCTGACCAGCAGGTTCAGACGCTCCGCCTCTTCGGTCGTGCTTACCCGAAGGGGATGCTCGACCCCGCCAGAGGCCCTTTTGGCCCCTTCGCTGCGGATCCCGCTGTACAGGATGTCCAGAACGGGTTGATAGACCACGCCGAGGGTCGCAGCACCCTTCACGGCCAGCCCCACCATGATGCAGAACTCCCCGTTACGTGCAATGAACTCCTTGGTGCCGTCCAGCGGGTCCACACACCAGACCCGGGGACACGAAAGCCTTGCTCGGTCATCCCTCGACTCTTCCGCCAGGATCCCGTCGTCCGGGAAGACTTCGTGAATGGCGGCCACCAGAAAGGCATTTAACGCCCGATCCGCAGCCGTGACCGGGTCGTCCTTTCCCTTCCAGTCGATCTCGTCAGGCCGGTCATGATAATCCCTCAGGATTTTCCCGGCCTCCCTCACGATCCCTTCCACCTGATCCAGGATTTTTCCGCAGTCCCCGAGCGCGTCAGTCATGTTCGAATCACCTCGTGAAAATACCCTTCCACGTTCCGGAGCGAGACCCTCTCCCCGGCCCCCAGGAACCGGGCCTTCGCCTCTCTGATCCTGTCATGGGATTCCCGCAACCGCTCAAGCGGAATGGCCCCCTCTGAGAACCGGTCCTTGAGCCGCCCCATGGACTCCAGCACGTTCTCCTGCTCCTTGCAGATGAGCAGGATGTCAGCGCCTGCCTCGAAGGCCGAGACCGCACCCTCCGCCACGGACCACTGCTTGGAGATGGCGCCCATCTCAAGGTCATCCGTGATCACGAGCCCGTTGAAGCCCATCTCCTCCCGCAGCAAGGACCGCAGGACTTTGGGCGAAAGGGTGGCGGGCCGTTCCCCATCCAGGGCGGGATAGACGGCATGGGAGCTCATGATGCCGGAGACGCCCTCCTCGATGGCCGCCTTGAAGGGGGGGAGGTTGACCTCTTCCATCTCGTCCCGATCCACATCGATTCTGGGCAAATGGTGGTGGGGGTCCAGAGAGGTCCGACCCAATCCGGGAAAGTGCTTGGCCACGGCCATGACCTCGTTGCCCTGCAATGCCCTCACCACCATTCTCCCCAGGAGGGCCACCTGTTGCGGGTCCGTGCCGAAACTGCGGCCTGCAAGGTGTTTCTCGATCTCCCCCCGTTGCACGTCCACCACCGGCGCCAGGTTCATGTTCAGACCTACCAGCTTCATTTCCCTGGCCGTGATCGAACCGAATTCCAGTGCCTTTTCCACCGGGTGCGCATCCATGGCGAGCACCGAATTGCCCGGAAAGGGGGTAAAAGGCTCCCTCAACCTGGCCACCCTGCCCCCCTCCTGGTCCACCGCCAGGAAAAGGGAAGGACGATCGTGCGCCGCGGCACACTCCTGGATGTCCAGGCACAGGCGCGCCACCTGCAGCGGGTCCTCGATGTTTCTTGCAAACAGGATGACGCCCCCCAGGTTGAAGTCCCGGATCAGGGAGACCGTGCGTTCATCCAGTCGGGGCCCCGGCATGCCGGCCATGAAGAGCTGGCCGATCTCATCCGTTGGCCACGGTGAGGAGCGCAACTCTTTCATAAGGGTCCCTCGCTTTCAGGCATCATGAAGAGGCCTTCGCCTTTTTCTCACCGGTGCCGACAAGGGGCAGCACCTTGTCGATCCTGAAAAACACGAGGAATCGGGATCCTTCCTCCGCCCCTTTCTCCGTGGCGTACTTCCTTCTCCGGAGGGAGTGGAGAAGCTCCGTGTCCTTCTCCTCCCCGAGCTTGGTCAGGAAAAGCCGAACCCCTTTGTAGCGCGGTCCCTCTTCCATGAAAAGGTAGGCCGCCTTGTCGTTGGACTGCATGTTGTGATGGGTGAGACGGTCGGCCATGATGAAGGCAATCCTCCCATCCTCCATGAAATGAGGTTTCGCATAGACGGCCGCATCGACCCTTCCCTGACTGTCGGCCGTTGCCAGCACACCGCGTCCCTTCGCTCCCTTAAAGTATTCTTTCAAATCCATGGTGAACGCCCTCCCTCTCGATTGTTGGAGTCATGGAGTGATGGAGTACTGGAGTGACAGTGTGACCCCTGCAGAAAGTGAGAAACAGGGCTCCGGTTTTCCAACACCCGTTACGAGCGATGCGACCGAGGGCCGCAACCGAATGCAGGCCCTGCGGCTTTGTTGAGGTCTGCCCGCAGGG
>JAFGPH010000306.1 GCA_016926135.1 Deltaproteobacteria bacterium | reverse complement strand
CGTATCTTGCGGTCGGCTGGCTGTGGTACATGGGAACCCTGATCCCGGTCATCGGCCTGGTTCAGGTGGGGGCCCAGGGTATGGCCGACCGTTTCACCTATGTGCCCCATATCGGAGTCAGTTTGGCCGCAGCCTGGGGCTTTTCGACCCTCAGCCGCAATGGGAGCAGGCGGACCCTTCTGGTCTCGGTGTCCTGCGGCCTGGCTTTGTGCCTCCTGGCAGCCTCGACACGCACCCAACTCCGCTATTGGAAGGATAACATCTCCCTCTTCTCCCGCGCCGTTCAGGTGACCCGGGGGAACTTCCTGGCCCACCACCTCCTGGGAAACGCGCTGGCACAGGAGGGCCGCAAGATCGAGGCCATGTCACATTTTTCCGAAGCCCTCAGGATCAACCCCGCCTATGTTCCCTCGCTCTACAACCTGGCGTTCACCCTGGCCCGGGAGGGGAGGCTGCAGGAAGCCGCGGCAGCCTATTCAGACGGGCTCCGGCTCAGCCCTAAGGACGCGAACCTCCACAACAACCTGGGAAACGTTCTAGCCCGAATGGGACAGCGGGAGGAGGCGATACGGCATTTTGTGGAGGCACTGAAGATCGATCCCCGGTACGCCGCGGCTCACAACAACCTGGCCAGTGTATTCTTGGAGCAGGGGAGACTGCGCGAGGCGGTTCAGCACTACAAGAAAGCCCTGCGATTTCAGCCGGACCTTGAAGAGGCACGTCACAACCTGGATAGGGCCCTGCGGAAGGCCGACGACCAGAAGGACAAAGACCCCCGTGAAAACACAAACGCCTCTCGCTGAGAATCCAGCCCGGTCGGCGGCCCTCATCTGCCTGGCCCTGGTCCTGGCGGTCTTCGCCGTGTACGGGCCGTCGCTCCACCATGGCTTTGCCCCGCTCGATGACGACGAGTACGTCACCGCAAACGCGCAGGTGCTTTCCGGTCTCACCCCGAAGGGGATGATCTGGGCCTTCTCGTTCAACGACCACGGATACTGGCACCCCCTGACCTGGCTTTCTCACCAGTTGGACATCCAGATCTGGGGTCTCCATCCAGCGGGGCATCACCTCACGAACGTCCTGCTCCATGTGGCCAGTGTCCTGCTCTTGTTTTTCATCCTGAATTCGCTCACTGGGGCTCTCTGGAAGAGCGCCATGGTGGCGGCCCTCTTTGCCGTTCATCCCCTGAACGTGGAGTCGGTAGTCTGGGTGGCAAGCCGAAAGAACCTCCTGAGCACCCTGTTCTGGATGCTCACGATCTTTGCCTATGTGCGCTATGCGAAAAAACTTCGGTATTCAGACTACCTTCTGGCGTTTCTGGGCCTCGCGCTCGGGCTCATGGCCAAGCCCATGCTGGTGACCCTGCCCCTCGTGCTCCTCCTGCTCGATTACTGGCCACTGGGGCGAATCCGTCCCAACCCTGCAACACGTGATCCGATTCCGGAAGTCCACGGCAGCAGCCCCCGATCCGCCCAGCCCTTACTCGGCCAAGTGCTGATCGAGAAACTTCCTTTTGCCGCACTTGCAGGTGCCTCGGTCGTTGTATCTTTTCTTTCGGCACAGAGCCGCAATATCGTGGTACCGGGCGAATCCGTGCCCATGCTTCTCCGGTTCGAGAATGCCCTGGTCTCCTACGTGACCTACCTGTTTAAGATGCTCTGGCCCACGGATCTCGCGCTGTTCTATCCCTTTCCGGACGCCATACCGTTCTGGCAGTGGGCAGGGGCCGGAATTCTGGTTGGGCTAGGCACAGGGGTCGTTTTCTGGAAGGCACGGAACGCCCCGTTTCTGTTTGTGGGGTGGTTCTGGTACCTCGTCACCCTGCTTCCCGTGATCGGTCTGGTGCAGCAGGGGCTCTGGCCCGCATGGTCGGACCGCTTTGCCTATGTCCCCCTCATCGGTCCGTTTGTCCTCCTCTCCTGGGGAGTACCATCCCTGCTCTCAAAAACGCAATACTTCCCTGGGAAACGGCTTGCCGCGCTCGCTTGTGCGGCAGTCCTAGCGCTGGGGATATCTTCGTGGCAGCAGGTCCGCCTCTGGAGCGACAGCGAAGGAATTCTCAGACACTCCGTGAAAGCTGCCCCGAAAGGGCACCTCACCCGTTTCAATCTGGCCTGTCTCCTTCTCTCCAAGGGCAGGGCGGAAGAGGCCATCGCGGAGTTCAAGGAGGCGACACGAATCCTCCCCCTGAACCCCGCATTTCACCATGGACTCGGGACCGCTTTGCTCACCCAGGGGAAATACGCCGAGGCGGCGCAGCACCTGAAAGCGGCGTTGAAAATCAAACCGGATTATCCGGAGGCTCTTGTCAATCTCGGATCTGCCTTGAGGCAACTGGGGGAAGTCGATGAGGCTTCCGCTGCCCTGCATGGTGCACTGAAACTCAAGGCCCTTCCCGCGGCCCATCACAACCTGGGCCTTCTTCTGGCGGCTGAAGGCAGGTTCCGGGAGGCGATTGTCCACTATGAGCAGGCCTTGCGCCTGAAGCCTTCTGACGTAAGAATTCACAATGATCTGGCAGCCGCTCTTTATTCCCTGGGCGAGCCTGAGAAGGCGATGGCCCACCTTTCAGAGGCCCTCAGACTTAGCCCAGATGATTTCGTGGTTCGTCGCAACTATGATTTCATCCGGAGACAGTTGGAAACCCGGGGCGAGAACGTAGACACGAAGAGGACCCCTTGACGAACTTGCGGAAAACCGAAACCCTGGCATGGTTCCTGGGATTGGCGCTGGTCGTCCTAACGCTTGCCGTGTACTGGCAGGTCCAGGGGCACGAGTTCCTGGTTTGGGATGACTACGAATACGTCGTGGACAACCCCCATGTGCGCTCCGGACTCACCCTGGAAAACATCGCTTGGGCCTTTACCAGCAGCTATGCCAGTAACTGGCACCCCCTCACTTGGCTCTCCCATATGCTCGACTGTGAGTTGTACGGCCTGAACCCCATGGGGCACCACCTGAACAACCTGCTCCTTCACCTGATCAACACCATTCTACTTTTTGTGCTTTTCCATCGAATGACCCATGCCCCCTGGCAGAGCGCCTTTGTGGCGGCGGTCTTTGCGCTTCACCCGCTCCACGTGGAATCGGTGGCCTGGGTCTCGGAGCGAAAAGATGTGCTCGCCGCCTTCTTCTGGATGCTGACCTGCCTGACCTACGTGGGGCATACCCGGAGGCCCAGGCCCGGGACCTACTTCCTGTGTCTCGTCCTTTTCGCCATGGGACTGGCCTCCAAGCCGATGCTCGTCACCCTTCCGTTCTGCCTGCTCCTGCTGGATACGTGGCCCCTGCGTCGTGATTTCCTGATCTCCGTCTCCAGGCCGTCAACGTCTGGGGCCTACCGTTTTCTAAACCTGGCTTGGCAAAAGACACCCTTCTGGGTGCTCGCAGCAGCCTCCGGCCTGATCACCCTGCTCGTTTCGAGATCCCATCAGGCCGCCGCGACCCTGGAGGCCCTTCCGCCGGGGCTTCGCCTGGAAAACGCAGTAGTCTCGTATGCGGCTTACCTGGTGAAAATCTTTTGGCCTCAAAACCTCGCCTTCTTCTATCCCCACCCCCTGGGGTCTCGGCCCCTGTGGATGATGGGAGGATCTCTCATCCTGTTGACCGCCTTTTCCCTGCTTGTACTCAAAACGCGGGCAAAGTTTCCTTATCTGGCCACGGGCTGGTTCTGGTACCTGGTAACGCTCCTGCCGGTGATCGGAATCATCCAGGTCGGCTCACAGGCCATGGCCGACCGCTACACCTACATCCCGCTGATCGGGGTTTCCATCATGGCGGCCTGGGGTGTACCGGCGGTTCTCGCAGGATGGCGGTGGAAGAAAATTGCGCTCGCCCCGGCCTGCGGGGCGATCCTGCTTCTGCTTTCCCTTTATACCCACACGGAGGTGGGGCACTGGAAGAACGGCGCGACCCTGTTTCGGCGCGCCCTGCAGGTAACCACCAATAACGACACGGCCCATTACCAACTGGGGAACGAACTCATGAGACAGGGAAAACTGGAGGAAGCGGTCTACCATTTCAAGGAGGCCGTGAAAATCCGGCCGGACCACTTCCTGGCACGCCACAACCTGGGATCCGCCCTGGCTCGGCAGGGCCGTTTCGATGAAGCGATCCTGCACTATCAGGAGGCCGCTCGCATCCGTCCCACCGAAGCAAGGCTTTTCTTCAGTCTGGGAGGCGCCCTGGCGCAACAGGGAAGATCCGAGGAAGCCGTTCGAGCATACAAAGAGGCGGTTCGGATCGACCCCGCAGATTGGATGTCCCATACCAACCTCGGCTACCTGCTTCTCCAGAACGGACGGCTGAGGGAGGCGATCCGACACTTCTCCGAAGCCCTCCGACTGAACCCCGAGGATCAAAAGGCGCGACACAACCTTCAGGTCGCGGTAAAACGGCTGGAAGAGACCGAACAAGGCCCCTGAGAATCGCGACTCAGTCGGTCATCCTGTGGAAAGGTCTTTGCATCTTCAAAATCCACAGGAACTTTGTGAAGAACCTCTGCAACCGTCATTTCCGCAGAAATTCGTAGACCTCTTCGAGCACGTCCCGGGGAGAGATGCCTTTGAGGCACACGTTGTTGCCGTCGCAGGGGGACCTTCGGTGGTTGTACGCCGTAAGGCACGGGGAGCAGGAGACGGGATTGTATAAAACACGGCTTTTGGGGCCCAGGACCCCGTAAAGCGTCGGGGTTTCAGGGCCGTAGATCACGATCGCTGGGATCGGCGTCATGGACGCAAAATGGCCGGGCCCTCCGTCGTTGCTGATGAGGAGCGAGGCCAGGTGGAACAGGAGAATGAGATCCTTCACCGTCTTCGTATACCCCGTCAAATCCAGGCAGAACTCATTCCGGCAGGCGGAGAGAATGGCCCCAGCCAGGGCCTTGTCCCGCTCCAGGCCGATCACCCCCACCGCGTATCCGCTCTCAAGCAGGGCATTCACCACCTCTTCGTAGTATTTCCGCGGCCAGGCCCGAATCGGAAGCATGCCTCCTCCGGGACAGACGAGTACCAATCGCCTGTCCCGTAGATGGGGGAAGTCCTTTTGAAATACCTGGGAGAAGGCATCGATCTCCTCTGGGGCCACCTTCAGGAGATCGACGGGGGCGGCCCTGGAAGGCATCGTCTCTTTCACCAGGGGCTTTCCCTGCCTGTCGATAGACTCGATCAGGTGGACAAACTGCTCTGAGATGTGGCAGTAAGGGTTGTAGAGGACCGGCCGGTTGATAAAGCCCCCCCGGTAAAGACCCTCCTGGGTATGCGCGTGAAAACCCGCCCTCACCTTTGCACCGCTCAGAAGGGAATAGAGGCTGCTGATCCGGGAAAAAAGCTCACCGTCCAGCACCGTGTCGATGCCGATCCGCCGCAATCCCCGGAGCGCATGAAGGCTGCTGAGAAAAAATGCGCTGAAGGATCGGTCATCGACCGTAATTCTGCGGTTCTTCGGAACGAGATCCAACACCTCCAGAAACCCCAGGTTTCTCCGAAAGACCAGAATGTGCACGGAGGCCTCAGGGTACTTCTCCCGAATGCGGCCGAACATGGGTCGTGCCAGGGCAAGACTTCCCATTTCGGAGAGCAGGATCACGAGGATTTTACGCGGCCTGAAGCCTGAAGGGACCTGCCTGGTTCTCCAGGGGAAAAGGGAAAGAATACCGCAGAGAAAAGCACCGACCAGACGGTCCGTGGCTCGCTGGGTGTGGATCTTCATACGACGGGTCAGACCTCTTGATAATAGTCGGGCTTCGCAGAGGTCTCGGACTTCTCAAAAAGTCCTGAGCGGGTCCATCCCATGGCATGCATCCTGAATTTGAGGGAGGTGCCCAGGACACCCATGCCGTAAATCACACTGTTTCTGAAGTTGATGGAAGAGGCCTCCTCGAAATACAGGGTAGGACAGGAAACCTCTCCGACCCGGTAACCGAAATACAGAATCTGGGCCAGCATTTCATTGTCGAAGACAAATCCGTCCGAATTCGCATGGAGGGGCAGATCCAGAAGGACCTGCCTGGAGAAGGCACGGTAGCCTGTGTGAAACTCGGAGAGCTTGCTCCCGAGCAGCAGGTTCTGCATGGCCGTCAGAAAACGGTTCGCGATGTACTTGTAGGGAGGCATGCCTCCTTTGAGCGCGCCTCCTCCGATGATGCGGGAACCCAGGACCACATCGTACACATCAAAGGCAATCATGCTGGCCATGGCCGTGATCAGCCGGGGGGTGTACTGATAGTCGGGGTGAAGCATGATGACGATATCCGCCTGAAGCTTCAGGGCCTCGCGGTAACAGGTCTTCTGATTCCGGCCGTAGCCGTAGTTTTGATCATGCAGGAAGGTGCGAATCCCCAGTTCCTTGGCCAGGGCGGCAGTTCGATCCGCACTGGAATCATCCACCAGCAGCACGTCATCCACCAGGTCCCTGGGGATTTCACTCCATGTGCGCTCGAGGGTTTTTTCCGCGTTGTACGCGGGAAGTACGACCAGGATCTTCTTGTCGTTGATCAAGGGATGCTCCTCGATTCTTCAGATGTGCTCTACGTTCGCCATAATCTTGCACTTTCATGGGGGGGAGTGCAAGATTTTTTCCCTGAGATCTGAAACGCCTCCGATCGAGCATTCGCCCGTTTGGATGCCCGGGGAGCCGCCTATTGCGATCCGCCATGCGAATCGGGATGAAGCAGGAGGGCACGGTTTTTAGGGGATGCTGTCTTTTCGGGCTCTCCGGCAGCTCCGTATGTCTTCTCGAGATTGGACAGGACGGCCGGATCGTCTCCCGAGTACCTTGCCGCCTTGCGGAAGGATTCAACGGCCTTCCCGTATTCTCCCATGCTGAAATAGGCCGCCCCCCGGTTGTTGAAAATCATACCCAGGCCCGAATCGTCCGGTTTCAGGCTCTCTGCCTGCTCCAGATAGGAAAGTGCGGAAACAGGTCGACCGGTTTCCACCTGCAACGCAGCATAATTAATGAGCATTCCGACGCGGTCCGGCGATTTGCTCCTTTCCGCAATCCGGTAGTAGCGCTCAGCCTCGACCCAATCACCCCTTCGGTGATAAGCCCTGGCCAGATCGCCCGCGTAAAAGGAATTCTGGAACAGAACGACCTCCTGATGAAAAAAATCCTCCTCTTTTTTCCAGAGGGTATCATTCAAGATAAAAGTGTAAACAGCGAAGTAGATCAGGATAACCCCTGCCAGCCCACACCCCAAGGATCGTCTCTTCGAACGCAACACCCGGTGGAAAACCCATGCGGCGGACAGGGCGAGGAACGACATGGGGAAGTAGAGCCACCTCATGGAAACGAGCGACTGTACCGAAGTGGGTATGAGGTGGAGCACAGGCGCAAGTGCGATCAAGAAGGAAAGGACGGGGACGGCGAGCAGTTTGCGGTCCCTCCACCGCCAGAGGAGCCAGAAGAGGAGGAGCGCTCCCGTGATCCCCAGAAGACCTTCGCGGCCCAGGCACGTACCGGGATAGTCG
Organism: Deltaproteobacteria bacterium; assembly: GCA_016926135.1. The sequence goes on along the minus strand of JAFGPH010000306.1, from coordinate 97 downwards.
ATCATGAAATTGTGAAGTCCCCACGGCAGGAGTACGATACGCAGGTTTTCCATGATCAGGAAAGGGGCAAAATACAGGGCCTGCTGCAGGGTTCCGG
>JAFGPH010000305.1 GCA_016926135.1 Deltaproteobacteria bacterium | reverse complement strand
GTTGAAAAGCTGGATGGCAGAAGTCTTTCGCGAAAATGGATGGAAGCGGGTCCTGCACCTTACGTGTGACTTTCTACCCGGCGACCACACCTTTTCGATTTACGTCAAAGAGGGGATGAACGCTAACGGAGAAATCACACAGTCCTGGTATGCCATCTCGGGGAATGGCCCGCAGGGGCCGGAGTGACACCGGCAAAAAAGAGGTTAAGTTCGATGTAACGGTAGAAGAGGGCGCCCTTTGGATACGGAAAGGCGTGGAATACTCCTGATTCAAGAACGCCATCATTGACCGAGCCGTCGGGGGATGGTCGTACAGGCCGCAACTATTTCTTCTGGTCCCTCTCCTCCGCCTCCTGCCGGGCCTTCTTCTCCGCTTCCTTCTGCGCCTTCTCCGCCTCTTTCTGTGCCCTTTCCGCCTGCTCCTTGTCTTCCTTCTCGATCTTGTCTTTACATCGCGCGATCAGTTCCAGGGCGTGGTGATACTGCCCCATGTCGGGGTAGTTCTCGATGAGATAGGTATATCTGGCCAGGGCGGCCCGGTACTTGCCCATCTTGTAGTAGTAGTTGCCTATATAGAGTTCATGTTCGGCCATGAAGATAAGACACTTCCTGATGTTCTTGCGCGCCCTCTGGGCGTATTCATCCCTGGGGAACCTTCCGATCAGTCTCTCGAACTCCTCCTTGGCCTTGAGGGTATGGGTCTGTTCCCGGTCGATGGTGTTAACCTGCCGAAACTGGCACATCCCTTTCTGATAGATCACGTAAGGGATTTCAGGGTTCCTGGGATGGAGCCTCTCGAATTCGCCATAGGCCTCGTAGGCCTCGTCGAACTCCTCCTCTTCGTACATGGCATCGGCCACCCTCAGCTCCGCCGTGATGGCGTATTTACTGTAGGGATACCGATCCTTGAGCTTCTGGAAAGCCTCCTTGGCCTCTTCGTAGTACCCCCTCTCGAAACTCTCCGTACCCTCCGCCATGAGTTCGGGCGCGCCCTTCTCCTCCTCCGCTCCAAAGTACTTCTCAATGAGGGCACAGCCCCCTGTGAGAAGGATGCATACCGCGCACATGATCAGGCAGCGAAAAACAGCCCTATGCGATTTCATCATTTTTTCCAACGCGCGTAATCCAGAAAACCATGTTTCGTGCAGATCTCGATCGCTAAGGGTGGCTGCGGCCCTCCAGGTACTTCTCGGCGGAGAATGAGGCGGCCGCGCCTTCCCCCACGGCAGTCGAAATCTGCCGGAAAAGCTTTGACCTCACATCTCCCGCTGCAAAGACCCCCGGCACAGACGTCTCCATGTTCTGATCGGTGACGATGAAGCCCCCTTCATCCAGTTCGAGTTGTCCCCTCACGATGGCCGTGTTCGGAACGGTGCCGATGAAGACAAAGACCCCGTGGATCGGTTTCGTATGGACTTCACCTGTCCGGACGTGTCTGAGTTCGATCCCTTCCACGCCGCTCCCGCCAAGGATCCTGGTGGGAACGGTCTCCCACAGAAACTCGATTTTCGGATTGGCCATGGCCCGGTCCTGAAGGAGTCGGGTCGCCCTCAGCCGGTCCCTCCGGTGGACCACATAGATCTTGCTGGCGAATCGGGTCAGAAAAAGGGATTCCTCCATGGCCGTATCCCCGCCGCCGATCACGGCCACATGCTGATCCCTGTAAAACGGTCCGTCACACGTGGCGCAGTAGGAGACGCCTTTCCCTGAGAAAAGGCCCTCTCCCTCAATGCCCAGTTTTTTCCAGGTAGCCCCCAGGCTCAGTATGATGGCCTTCGTTTCAAGGTCCTCGTGGGGGAGGGAGACACGCTTGGTTTCCCCGCGGAGGTCCAGCCGCATCACCTCCTCGTTCCGGATAGGGAGATCGAATCTCTCGGCCTGCGACTTCATCCGATCCACCAGTTCGAAACCGGAGATCCCGTCGGGAAAACCGGGATAGTTCTCCACGCGGTCCGTGTTCAGTACCTGCCCCCCCGGGGCAAGCCTTTCAAGGAGAAGAACCTTCAGGCGTGCCCGGGCACTGTAAAGCCCTGCCGTCAGTCCTGCAGGGCCGCCTCCTACGATGAGTACATCATGCATGGATCACAAGAGCTTCTTCAGCTCTTCCTCGATGGCGCTTTTGGGCTGGGCACCGATGATCGTCTGGGCCACTTCTCCTCCCTTGAAGAAGATAAGGGTGGGGATATTTCTGATGCCGAACCTCGTCGGTGTCTGCCTGTTCTTGTCCACATCCATCTTGGCGAATTTGACCTTGCCCTTGTACTGCCCGGCCAGCTCTTCCACGACAGGGCCGACCATCCTGCAAGGCCCGCACCATTCCGCCCAGAAGTCCACCAGGGCGGGCGTTTCGGACTTCATGATTTCGGCGTCAAAATTTTCATCGGTGACATGCAAAAGATCTGACATGAATTCTCTCCTTTCACCTATCCATTTTCGCAGGTGGAAAAGACCATTAACATGGCCCCTCCCCTTTGTCAACCTCGCCCCGGATAAGGATCTCACGGGATGTGTGGTTCCCTTCCCATCCGCCCCTCGTGACCATCGGGGCGGGGTCTTTCACGTATCCGTGGACGTGAGCCCCTCCTTGATGGCGAATTTGGTCAGTGCGGCAACGCTGTGAACACCCGCCTTCTCCATGAGCTGCCGGCGGTGGCTCTCCACCGTCTTCACGCTAAGGTTCAGGTGCCGGGCGATCTCTGTGGTCGTCATGCCCTCGGCAATAAGTTGAAGAATCTCCCTTTCCCTCAATGTCATGGTTTTGTTGAGGGGCTCCCGAGACCTCTCGCCTCGCTCCAGCAACTCGTCGATCATCACGCTGGTAACCTGAGGAGAAAGATACGCCTGGTTCCGGGCAACCGCACGGACGGCACGCATGAGTTCCTCAAAGGAGCAATCTTTCAGCAGGTAGCCCCTTGCCCCTGCACGGATCATCCCGGTCACATAGCGTTTGTCCGAGTACATGGAAAGGGCGATCACCTTGACCTCTCCCGAGCCGGCAGTGATTTTGCGGGTCGCATCCATACCGTTCAGGTCAGGCATGCTCACATCCATGATCACCACATCCGGCTTGAGCTTTCGAGCCAGCGCCGCCGCGGCCCTGCCGTCTTCCGCATCACCGACCACTTCGATTCCGGGTTGAGCCTTGAGCATGTTTATGAGGCCCTCGCGCGTGATCTTGTGATCATCGGCCACCAGGACTCTGATCTTCATGATCCTCACTCCTTATTGATCCGCAGACTGCCATAACAATCTATAGCGGTATCCTTAAGATTGTCAACCGGTTCCCTTGTGGGGAGCAGATCCTGCAGGCGCCCAAATCCACCGCCTATTTCCGGGAGCCCAAGATCGCCGGGGATTTGGGAACATTCCTGAGCACCGGGAAGGCGTCAGATGCAGTGTGGTGTCTCAACGTCATCGTTACAATGGTGTCGCGCCATCACAGGATAATGCCTTGGATACCGCCTGCCGGCGGGGAGATGGCGTATTGATGGTGGATCAGGGGGCGGGGGGAGCGTTGACACGTCCCGGTCTCGCCTGCTATAGAGGAACACATCATGGCCAAGCCGAATAAACCCCTCTTCGTGTGCCAGGGCTGCGGTTACCAGACACCCAAGTGGCTGGGACGATGCCCCGACTGCGGGCAGTGGAACGCCCTGGTGGAAGAGGTTAGCGAACCCTCGACCCGTCCGAGCCTCGCCTCCGCGATGGGTGAACCCCAGAGGATGGAGGCCATTTCTCTCGACCCTCAACTG
>JAFGPH010000304.1 GCA_016926135.1 Deltaproteobacteria bacterium | reverse complement strand
TTGAGTAGTGCTTAGAGCTCTTCCTAACTTTCAATGTATACATCCATCGTGTGCCAGATTTGCATTACCATAGCATATGTTATATAGGTTTGTCAAGTGGCTGTTTAAGTTATCATTTTCGCCTTAGCAAACCATTGAAATCCGGAAGGTTTCATGATCAAATCAAAGGTTATCATGGTCATCACCACTAATAAACTTCGATTTCAGTGGGGCATTACTGCAAGCCAATTCGTGTTATTTGGGGCCGCCATTTCGATGAAGCAAGCTGGCTATGATGGGCTTTGGATCTCATCCGGAGATCACAGAAGTACCCGAACCTTGGATAAGAGAGTAAGATCTCAGCGATATGGAAATCCCGGATAAGAAGAATCCCTCCGAATCATCCGGAAGCCTGTGATAGACGGGAACCCTTAAATGTATGGGCGCTTTCGGGACGGGCATTGGTATATTGATATCGCCCAAGCCACAACCTCTGCCACCTCCGCTGTCACAGCGTATTCATTTCGTTTCACGGACGCTTTCTGGAAATCCTTGGCCAAAGTCGGGCAATCATTGACGCGTGAATCGGTGGTCGAGACAAAAAACCCCACCTCTCCACACAAGAGAAATGGGGTCTGGTTCATCATAGGCAGCACCCCCGTCTTACGGCAGTAGGCAGTAAGCAGTAGGCAGTAAGCAGAACAAAGCCCAAACACTGAAAGACCGACACACGATACGGGTGAACAGGTGCCAAGTTCTCAAAAACTAACATCTTTTTGATACGCCCGTGATCGCTTGATGTCAAGCCATCTGCCGCACATTATGCCACTCCCTGCCAGTTTCCGCCGCACAACCTCACTCCCCCTGTGACCGCATCGGAGACGGGGAGAATCGGAGAGCCAGCGAAACGGAGAATCGGGGAAAGGGCAGAACCGGGGATGGGGAGAAACGGAGAAGGGCTGAGACGGCGACAAGGCGAGCCGGAGAATCGGGGATCACTTGATCAGCCATTTGTCCGCCTCGGTGATCATCTTCACGATCTGCACCACGATTTGATCGCAGGTGGTATCGAGTTCTTTACAGACTTCCTCTGACAGGTCCCTGCACCTTCTTGCGAACTCAATCCAAAGCTGAGTCTGGCCTCGCCTTCAGAGCTTGATTCCAGAGGATGTCACAATTTGTGATATCCCCGGAATCTCTTCATGGCTGAGCTCGAAGATGAACTTACCTGATTCCCCACCTCTTTGTCTTACGCCATTCGGCACTTTGGCCGCGGCCCATGCCACCATAATCCCCCCATGTTCCGCAAAGGCGTAAGGGGGCACCGGGGAGAACTTCAGTCTTGCGAGGTGGTCACAATTCGCAGCGACCTCAGTCTTTTCCAGTGCGGTAAGTTGAAACACGAAATCAGTGCACCTGTCGATGCCGGAAGAGAGGTTTCGGCGCCAGCGGCGTCTTCGACGACATATTCGGCATATGATTGATTCACAGGAGCAGCTCGCACTTTGAGGCCCATTCGGTCCATACCAGGTCATATTCCGGCGCCGTCCTGAGCATGGTCAGAAGCTGATTTGTCCAGGCCCCCCTGTTCCATTCATACAACTGTTTTGAGTGGAGGCGGCGGGTATCGGCGGGGATGCCGCGAACCTGACACTTCTTTTCAAACATTCTCCGGAGCTGATCCCGGTCGAACGATTCTCCCTCATGGCAGGTAATATACCAGAGATCATAGAGATCGCGCGGCCGGGGCCACTTCTCCTGCTGCTGGAGCAACGCCCGCAGTTTCTCGGCAACAATCTCGATCAGACTGTAAGCGGCAAGCGAGAAGGGCATGGGTTCGGCATGAAATGGCCGCACCAGACGCTCTTCAGCCGAAGTGAGCAACGGTTCCCGGAACGATAGATGAACCTTCACTGCCGGAAGCGACTGCCTCCGAGATCCGCCGCGCGAATACTCGATTGGAATCTCGACTTGAGCGTTTTCTTCATCAGCACGTGGCTCCTTGCATCTCAGCATGATCCCGGTCTTTTCGGTGAGCACTCCCACTGCCTGGACGAGAACGTCAAAGGCATGCCGGACATTGTCCTCCGTCCTCGTACAAGAAAAATCGATGTCCTCGGAAAAACGATATCCCGGGTAGTAGCAGTGGCGCAGACAGGTTCCCCCTTTGAAAACCCACTGATCTCTGCGGCCGAGGGTTTCGGACAGAGCGGAAAGAATCAGAAGGATGATATAATCCTTCTCGACCTGGTCAAACCGCAATCCTTCCCTTGCCGCGGTTCGGTGCAGCTCTGAGGTCTTGATCATGGACGGACCCTTGCGTTGACCAGGAGCCCCCATCGCCGGTTGTGCGTTCCCTGTGCGGGGAGCGTCGGATCGAGACGGGGGTAACCCTTGGCAAGCTTCACCGCACGCCTAAGTTGCTCAGGATCGCCGATTGCAAGGGTCTCCAGGAGGAAGCCAAGCCTCTTCACGACGGCAGAGATGCCAATCCGAACGGCGTAGTCATGAAGCCTTTTCTCGTCGATTTCGGACCACGCGGCAGGGAGGGCATGCTGTATCATCCCGATGCCTCCGACATATTCCGGCACGGCCAAACCGTCGATAAGGGTTTTTTCACGATCGGTAATCATGAAGGCGTCCTCGTTGATCCATTCCTTGCGTACACCGAAGAACCGTTCCGGCCGGTGGGAAATGATCCGGTATGAGAAGCCGAGAGACTCCCTCGCCGGTCTGGCCACCTTGTGATTGGTCGCAATGAAAACCTGTCGCGGAAGTTGTTCGGTAAGCCCGTGGTAGTTCATTGCGGAAAAGTATGAAATGGCGGCGGGTTCCACGAGTTTCATGGCGATCAGGAACTCATGGAGTTGGGGGGTTCGCGCCGCCCCCGAGGAAAGGGGAATCACGGCAAAGAGGCCCGGTTTGATCCGCTCGACCCATCCCTTTCTTCTCAGGCGGGCAAGGAATTGGCGGGCATACTTCTCCCGGTCCGGACCAAGGATGCGGCCGGCATCCTTCAAGGTAAAGAGCCCCAGCGGACCGATCCGGGTCAGGAAGTCCGATTCCAGACGTCCCAGGGAGGCTTTTGTTATATGTTGGATATCGTTTGTAACCATCATGGCCTACATTATGTAAGCATAATATAACACAATCCCGCCGCCGTCAAGTATTCCAGGCAGGGTTCGTGGATATGGTGATATGGGGGTCACATCTTGAATTGTGCATTACGAAGTGATCTGAAGTACAGCCAGCCAGGGCTGCAGCGATTATGGGCCTCAGAATGTTTGGATCTCATCCAGAGATCACAGATCTGCCCAACCCTTGGATAAGAGAGTTAAGATGTCGGGACCACGGAAACCTGCGATAAGAAGAGTATCTGGCACAAAAACCTGACCTTCTGAAACCTGCCTGATCTTGCCATCGTTTCATTTCCCGGCCCCGCCAAGATTTCCGGCAGATCCATTTGGTCTCACAGATGGTCTTGGGAACCAAATCCCAATGGCATTGCATCGGTACGAAAGGGCATCTCCTGCTCGGGTTGGGCAACCTTCCTGTTGCCGATGCCCTTGCTTTCACCCCAACTTGTCTCTATGATGCCACCCCACGGAAGGCCCGTGCGGGCGGCCCCCCGGTTGAAGGCGGGGTGCGGGGGACTTTCATGCGTACCGTCCCCATCAGACACACCGGGGTGTTTCCGGAGAACGGCCTGGCCGGCCGCGCGCCCGGGCCCCCTCCGACAGACCCCGGGCCAAGAAACCAAAGCGTAGAGGTTCATAGTTCGTCATGCGAGATCTGCCCCCAACGCCTTCCCAAACCCAAACAAAGAAGCGCCTTGTCTTTTACGGCTGGGTGATTGTCCTCATCGCCTTTGTTTCCATGGCCTTCTGGTTCGGGTTCCGAACCATGTTTTCCGTCTTCCTGGTGGCCCTCGTGGAGGATTTCGGCTGGGGTCGCGCTGAGACGAGCGGGGTTCAATCCCTGGCCATGATCGTCTACATCGCGGCAGCCCCCATTGCCGGCGGGTTGGTGGACCGGTTCGGCCCCCGGCGGGTGATCGTGCCCGGGATCGTGATTCTTGCCGCGGGAATCGGCCTCAGCAGTACGATCCACCGTTTGATGGACTTCTACCTCTTCTTCGGACTGATGGCCGGGGTCGGGGTCACGTTTGTCTCCATCTCGACCTACACGGCCATCATCCCGCACTGGTTCGAAAAGCGAAGAGGCATGGCCAGCGGGCTCGCTTCCTCCGGCATGGGTCTGGGTGTCGTCGTGTTCGTGCC
>JAFGPH010000303.1 GCA_016926135.1 Deltaproteobacteria bacterium | reverse complement strand
GTCAGGGCCGCCCCGATCATGCAGTCGATCTTGCCTGATTTGCAGCCGCCATGGCTCTGCCTGTGAAAGGCCGAGAAGCGCAGGACCATCTCGGATGCGAATTCCACCTCGCCGCACATGAAGACCCGTTCCCAGGGCACGAACACGTCGTTGAAGATGAGGGTGGGGCAGTATTTCGAGTACCGGATGTTGCCCGCGTCGCATCCGTCGAGCTCCCGGGTGTCCAGGCTGGAACGGCCGATCGCGTGGATCAGTCCGGGTGTATCCTGCGCTACGGCAAAGGCGAGGGCATAATCCTCATCCCCTTTCCTCAGTGCGCGCGTAGGCAGCACGATGATCTCATGGGAGGAAAGGGAACCCGTCTGGTGGGCCTTTGCCCCCCGCACCACGATCCCGTCTTTGCGGCGTTCCACGACGTGCACGTACATGTCCTTGTCCTTCTGCTCGCTGGGGCCCAGGGAGCGGTCTCCCTTGACGTCCGTCACCCCTGCATTCGCCGTGAGATCGTTCTTCTGCACGTTCTTGAGGAACTCGGTGAAGCGGGCGCTGTACTCGGTACCGTACTTCCGGTCGATGTCGTAGGTGACGATGGACAGGGTGCAGAGACAGTCAAGGCCCGTGCAGCGCTGGTGACAGGTTCCCACCCAGTTCCCGAGTTTCCTGTTCACCTTCACCCTGGCCACCAGGTCCTCGATGGAGGATGGGGGGAGGGTGAAACGATTGACGGGCTCGTTGATGAGCGGGCTCTGCGTGACCATCAGATCACGGTACTCCGGCATCGAGGCCAGTTCGTAGGTGGCGGCCGTGGCCTCGATTCCAGCGCGCAAGCGCGGGTTATCCACGATATTGGTGATTCTCTCCCCGAACATATACGCGGTCGGCTTCATCTGCCGCAGGGACTCAATGTATTCTTCCTTTGTCTTCAAACCCATTCTTCTTCCTCCTGTTCTTTCAAAATCTGCTTCAGGCTTTTGAGGACCTGATCCTTGACATTGGCCACATGTGCGGCGAGGACCTTTTGGGCCCCTTTCAGGTCACGTGAGACGACACGATCAAAGATCTCCTGGTGTTCCCGGTCCACGGCGTCCAGGGACGAGATGGGCAGGTAGTTGCCCCCGTATTTCAGAAACAGGAGATCGAAGACGTTCCTGAGGATGCGCAGCTGGGTCCCCTTCCCGGAAAGGCCGGCCAGGGTCAGGTGAAACTCCGTGTTCTTGAAAAGTCTTTCCTTGAGATAGAATTCCCGGACCGCGGAGAGGTGTGCCTCAAGGGCGGCCCGCAGTCGGACCTCCCCTTCCTCATCCAGGTTCCGGATGACGCCGGGCAGTAGGGACGGTTCCAGCAATTCCCGCAGTTCATAGATCTGCTCCACCTCTTCCAGGCTGAAAGGCGCCATGGAGTAACCCCTGTTCGGCTCGTGGCGCACGAAACCCTGGATCTCGAGCCATTTCAGCGCCTGCACAACGGGGGTGGGGCTCATCTCCAGTCGTTCGGCAAGCTCGCTGCAGGAGATTTTCTGACCTGGAATCAACTCCTTGTGGTAAAGCATCCGGCGGATGCCTGTGTAGGCTTTCTGACTGCTGTCCACATGAGTCTTCAGCCCTCTGCCACGCCCTTTGCCCTGAGCCATTTCCGCGACCTCAATAAATCGATTTTTCAATTGCAATTTAAATTGGATGTAGTAGTCTCTTGTCAAGTTTTTTTTGGGGTCGCAAGGAGATCTTCTTGGGGAAAGGCTTCATATTGTTGATTTTTTGACTATTCTACTTTTTTGTGGAGTCCCAATGAGACTGTATGAGTACGAGGCGGCGGACATCTATGAAGGCGCGGGCATTCCCGTTCCAAGACGGCGGGTTGTCCACAGCACCGAAGAGGCGGTGGACGTGGCCAACCGGATCGGATACCCGGTGATGCTCAAGGCCCAAGTGCTGGGGGGCGGCAGGGGCCTGGCCGGCGGCATCAAGTCCGCCTCCTCACCCGAAGAGGTGGACGACAAGTCCAGGACGCTTCTGGGCATGGACATTCGGGGAATGCCCGTTCGCAGGATACTCGTGAGCGAGAAGGCAGAGGTTTCGCAGGAACTCTATATGGGTGTCACGGTTGACGGTTTTTCGGGAAAACCCGTGGTCATCGTGAGCACGGCAGGTGGGGTCCGGATCGAAGAGACGGCCCGGGCAGCACCGGAAAAGGTCTCCACCTTCTTTGTGGATCCCGAATTCGGTTTCCACCCCTACCAGGCCCGCGCCCTCTTGAGCAGCCTTGGGCTCTCCAACCGGATCCTCGTCTCCTGCGCGGACGTGCTTTTCCGGCTTTTCGGCATCTTCAGGCGCTGGGAGGCAATGATTGCTGAAATCAATCCCCTGGTCGTCCTTCCCAACAAGGGCTTGCTGGCCGTGGATGCGCGTATGGAGATCGACAAATCGGCCCTTTCCCGGATTACCCAGCCCGTTCCCGACTATCTTGAGCGCTTCGACAACCCCATCGAACGCAGGGGCCGGGAAATCGGGGTCACCTATGTGGATCTGGGGGGAGACATCGGACTCATCTCCTCCGGCGCAGGGCTCGGAATGGCCACCATGGACATCATCGGGCAGCGGCTCCGGCCCGCCAATTTTCTGGAGACCGGCGGCGGGATCACGGAGAAGCTGCTCTACCAGTGCATGGAACTGATCATGATGAAAAGCCTGAGGGCCATCTTCATCAACGTTTACGGCGGCATCAACCCCATTCACGAAGGCGCCAAGGGGATCGTCCGCTACCTAAGGGAGCACAACCTCACCCTGCCGATCGTCGCCAAGGCCCTGGGCAACCGCCAGGAGGAGACCTGGGAGATCCTCCGCTCGGGCGGTGTGCACGTGGTGACGGAGACGGCCACCGAGGTTGCGGTGGACCGACTTGTGGAACTCCTGGGTGAAGGGAAGTGAGGGGGCAACATGGGAATCCTTCTGGATGGAAACACCCGCGTCATCGTTCAGGGTATTACGGGGAAGATCGGAAGCGTCCAGACCCACTGGATGCTGCAATACGGGACTCCTGTTGTGGGGGGTATCACGCCGGGGAAGGGCGGCACCACCGTGGAAGGGCTTCCGGTCTTTGACAGTGTCGAGGAGGCGGTCAGGGAGACCGGTGCCAATGCCTCCGTGTTCTTTGTGCCGGCCGCCTTTGTGCTCGACGCCTTCTACGAGACCGTGGACGCGGGAGTCCGTTTCATCGTGGTGGTGCCGGAGCACGTACCGGTCCATGACGTGATCAGGATGCGCACCTATGCCCTGAAAAAGAACGTCTTCTGCCTGGGCCCGACAACCCCGGGCATCCTGGTCCCCGGCAAGGGAAAGATGGGCATCATGCCCGCATCCCTTTTCGCGCCGGGCCGCGTGGGGATCATTTCCCGCAGCGGCACCCTCTCCTACGAGTTTGCCGGCATCCTCTCGGAGAGGAAGATCGGGCAGAGCGCCGTGGTCGGCATGGGAGCGGACCCCGTGATCCTGAGCAACCTTCCGGACATCCTCAGGCTCTTCCAGGAAGACGACGAGACCGATGCAGTGATCATCGTAGGCGAGGTCGGAGGAGAGCAGGAGGAGAAGGCGGCCGAGTATATTTCCAGGCAAATGACCAAACCGGTGGCCGCCTATATCGCAGGCCGTTTTTCCCCGCGGGGGAAACGCATGGGGCACGCTGGGGCCATCATCCGGGGAACGGCCGGCGCGGTGGAAGGAAAGTGCGAAACCCTGCGTGCTGCGGGCGCGACCATCCTGAAAACCCCGATCCACGTGCTCGACTGGGCGACGGCCCACGATCTGCACTGATCAAGGTTCACGGGCCAGGGTCCTCGGTTCAGGGTCTTCAAGCGACGGCCCCGGCTATGGCCTTTCCCATGTCTCGGGTCGTTGCCCTGCCTCCCATGTCCGGGGTCCGCAGGGCCGGATCTTCAAGGGCGATCTCCATCGCGTGCTCCACCGCCTGCGCGGCTTCCCGGTGGCCCAGGAAATCGAGCATCATGGCCCCGGACCAGATCTGGCCGATGGGGTTGGCTATCCCCTTGCCGGCAATGTCCGGCGCAGACCCGTGAACGGGCTCGAACATGGAAGGGTAATCCCGGGCGGGATTGATGTTGCCCGAAGGTGCGACGGCGATGCTCCCGGCCAGGGCCGGGCCCAGATCCGACAGGATGTCACCGAACAGGTTGCTCGCCACCACCACATCGAATCGATCCGGATGGAGCACGAAGTGGGCGCTCAGGATGTCGATATGGTACTGGTCCGTCCGGACATCAGGAAACTCGGTGCCTATGGCTGCAAAGCGCTCGTCCCAGTACGTCATGGTGTGGATGAGGGCATTCGACTTGGTGGCGGAGGTGACATGCCTCTTCCCGCTGGAGAGGGCCAGTTCGAAGGCGAAGCGGATGGCCCTGTCCACGCCCTTGCGGGTGAAGACCGTCTCCTGGATAACCATCTCCTCCTGCGTCCCGGCGTGCATGCGGCCCCCGATTTCCGAGTACTCCCCCTCATTGTTCTCCCGCACGATCACAAAGTCGATCTCTTCAGGTCTCCTGTCCCTCAATGGCGAGGTCATGCCCTTGAGCATCCGCACGGGTCGAAGGTTGATGTACTGTCTCATTCCCCTCCGGATCGGCATGAGGAGACCCCAGAGGGAGACATGATCCGGAACCCCTGGAAAGCCCACGGCACCCAGGAAAATGGCATCATACCCCCGGAGCTGTTCCACCCCGTCCGGTGGCATCATCCGCCCCGTCTGCCTGTACATCTCACAGCTCCAGGGGAAGCTTTCCCATCGGAAACCGACCCCATAGCGACGGCCTGCCGCCTCGATCACCCGAATCCCTTCAGGCACGACCTCCCTGCCGATCCCATCACCGGGGATCACGGCTATTCTGGATTCCTTCATGAGGCCACTCCTTTCACCTGGTTTGCCACCTTGACGGTCAGGCGAATTTCTCTGGTTTTCTGCCGCATGTCAAGTTCCCGATGAGATGCCCCTGTTCAAACCCGGCTCCTTTTGATAGGATCCGAGGCAACGAAGCCCTGAGTCCCTCCC
>JAFGPH010000302.1 GCA_016926135.1 Deltaproteobacteria bacterium | reverse complement strand
TCACGCGCAGGGTAGCCGTGCCCTTTTCCTTCGTGGGTGCGAGGATTCGAATAAGGGATTTGTCCTTCCCTTCGCTCCAGAACTCAAGCGACAGGGTTCGTCTCCAGTGGGCCGTGACGATGGTCATGGTCATTTCTCCTCGGCTGGATTTTCCCCGGAAGAGATCATCCACCCTGTCCAGGATCTCCCTGGGGGTCAGGCCCTTCGGTGCTTCTGCACGACCCCCTGTCGCGACCATGGGAAGGAGCCAGAGGGCACAGAGAAAAACACCCAGTCTCAGCGTATGCCGTGCTTTCATATCCGTCCTTTTTGGTTCCGGGCCAACCATGAGTGATGAAGAGGCGCGGCACCGTCCCTCACTCCTGACCTTCAGCTAAACCGATCTCGACCGATATGGCGAAGGGCCTAGGCGAGGATTAGTCCCCCGATTTCCGCTTGCGGCCCGGAGCCCGGACCGGGAAAAAGGTATCGTGGATCGCCCTGACCGCTTCCTGCAGGTCCTGCTCTCGTACCAGGAAGTAAAGGGCCTCCGGAGAAGGTCCGAAGGAAATCATCTCGACGTTCACCCCGCACTCGGCAACCGCGCTGAAGCAGCGTGCCGCAATGCCCTTGCGGCGGAGGAGTCCCGCCCCCACGATGCCCACCAGGGCCACGTCCTCGATCCTTTCCAGCCGCCTGTAGGGCCTGGGACTCAGGGCCCCGAGGGCCGCGTATCCCGGCTGAAGGTCCTTTCGCGCGAGGAGGAAACTGATGCAGGTCTGGGAGGTGACGACCGACTTGATGTTGATTCCCCTCTCGGTAAGGATTCCGGCAACGCGGGCCAGCACGCCAGGTCGGGCCCCAACGCCGGAGGCATGCACCTTGAGTATGGCGATGTCCGTGTCGTGGGCTACGCTCTTGATGAAGTTCCTGCTTGCTCCGCCCCGGGATGTGATAAGGCTGCCCGGTGCATCAGGATTGAGGGTGTTCTTGACGGCGATGCTCAACCGGTTCTTCCTGAGGGGCTCCACGGTTCGCGGATGGAGAATCTTGGCCCCGAAATAGGAAAGCTCGGCCGCCTCGTCATAGGAGAGCACGGGGATCAGCCGGGCTTCCGGGACAAACTTCGGGTCGGCGCTCATGTAGCCGGGCACGTCTTTCCAGACCTCCAGCACCTCGGCTACCATGGCTGCGGCCACCACTGCCGCCGAGTAGTCGCTTCCTCCCCTGCCGAAGGTCGTGATATCGCCCTGCTCGCTCACGCCGAAGAAGCCAGGGATGAAAACGATCATGCCCTTTTTGAGCAGGGGCTTCAGACGGGCCTGGAGGTTCCGCGACGTCCGGGGCAGGAGGGCGGTGGCATCCCCGAATCGACCATCCGTGAGCAGACCGATCTTGTGGGGCATGAGATAGGTGGCCCTGTGCCCGCGGGAACGCAGCACGCTCACGAGCAAATCCACGCACAGGCGCTCCCCGAAGCTGCCGATGACGTCGGCCATGCGGGGCGTGATCTCCCTGGTGAAATTGAGCCCGTAGTAAAGGCGTTCGAGTTCACCGAGGGATTCCAGCAATCCCACGCTGTACTTCCTGGAGGGTTCGGCTGCCGGAATCAGGTGTTTCGCCACCAGCAAGTGCCTGTTTTTCAGGTCCACGATAGTCTCAGGGATGCTGGCTTCGTCCTGGAGCGCTTTGGACATGCCGGCAATGAGCCTGTCCGTGACCCCGTTCAGAGCGGAGACGACAATGATATCACCCCGTCCCCTCACTGCAACGAGATCCAGAATGTCGCTGATGTCCTTCTTCGTCTTGAGCGAACCTCCGCCGATCTTGATCACCTTCATCGCCCGGCCTCCATTTCCTTTTTATATTGTACGGGAGGAAATAGGTCAAAAGGAAAGAGGACGCAACAGGTTGTTGACTTATCTTCCGATGCCTATTATGCTTTATGCGAGGCACGGGAGGTTTTCGGATCGTGAACATCTTTCAAGAGGAGGGAAGACATGAGCGGAAGTACCTACACGATTGTTGAAATGGTGGGGTCAAGCGAGAAGTCGTGGGAGGATGCCGCCAAAATGGCCGTGGAGACAGCATCCGGTACCTTGAGGGATCTGAGGGTTGCCGAGGTGGTCAAACTGGACTTGACCGTCGAGAAAGGGAAGGTGAAGCAATACAGGGCCAGAGTGAACCTTTCCTTCAAGTACGAGAAGCCCAAGAAGAAGTGATCGAGGGGGCTTTTCCGCCCGAAATCATGCTACAGGGGGATCAGGGGAAAGCCTGGTCCCTTTTCTGTCTGGCCTGGTCGTGATCACCCGGGCGGGCTCAGAAAGGTGGTTCAGGGAAGGTGCGATCCAGAGGGCGCCAAAGTGAGCGGCTCACGGGTCAGCTTGAGGAGCAGGTGGGCCGGGTGCTGTCGGCGATCAGGGCGGAGCCTTCCAAGAAGAAGCGGATCCTGAGCGTATACGTTTCCCACTTCTTCGGCGCCGTCAAGGAAACGCTCAGGCAGCAGGGGCGCATTATGCCTCTATATGTCATCCTTGCCGATCCGGTGGATTTCGGTGTCCCCCCCGTTACGGAGCAGGTCGCCCGACAGGCGAAGGAGATGAACGCAGAGGCCATCGTATGGGTGGAGGGCTTTCAGTCCGACAGGGATATCAGCGATGTGATCTACCACGTGGGCATCTCCGCCC
Organism: Deltaproteobacteria bacterium; assembly: GCA_016926135.1. The sequence continues at coordinate 741 of JAFGPH010000302.1, read as the reverse complement.
CCAGTCTGGGCGTCATGGGCTGGATCGTGAAAATGAAACTGGGCGACAGGAGCGTGGAGTTCCTGCGGGAGGTTCCCTACCACTTCGATTCGCCTGAAAAGGTCAGAACCCTGGGGGAACTCATCTCCCAGATCGAAGAGGCCTAGAGGCATTCGTCGCGACACCACAATAGAAAATGGAGGGAAAGAAAATGCCGAAATCGTTCCCGGAGGTTCCTCTGAGCCGGCTCAGGGCGACCATCGATCCCCAGAGCCTCCCCTTTGAGACGACCGCGTCCCTGGAACCGCCGGCGGAGCGCATCCTGGGGCAGGACAGGGCAAGCGACGCCATCAAGTTCGGCATGGGCATGAGGGGGAGGGGGTACCACATCTTCATTGCCGGTCCGCCCAAGGCGGGTCTCACTTACACGGCCAGGACCTATATCGAGGAACAGGCCAGGAAAGAGCCGACTCCTCCGGACTGGTGCTATGTACATGATTTCAAGGAACCGGACAGACCCAAGAGTCTCAGGCTTTCCGCCGGTCGTGGTAAGGAACTCAAGAAGGACATGCAGGAGATGGTCGAGGCCTTTCAAACCAGGGTTGGCGAGGCCTTTGACAGCGATGATTACAGCACGAGGGAGGGGGAGGTCCAGAAGGGTTTCGAACGGGAGCGCCGGAGGATCATCGAGGATCTTTCCCAAATGGTCAAGGAGGAAGGGTTCATTCTCCAGGTCTCCCAGATGGGCATGGTCATCCTCCC
>JAFGPH010000042.1 GCA_016926135.1 Deltaproteobacteria bacterium | reverse complement strand
TGTGGAAAATGCAGAACCGGGTCCCGTGTCAGAGGCATCGGAGAAATAGTCGCGGCCTGAACGACCACCCCCAAGGCGGCCCCTCGATCAGCTGGGATTTGCATAGGTATTTGTGGGACACGACACGGTGAAAAGGCGCTCTCTGGTTTTCGTGACTTGACCCGCACGATGGGTATTGCTTTTCCCAACCCTCTCCGCTATTATCATATCTAATCAGAATTCCTTATTTTTTCAGCTGGGCCCCTTTTGCCCTCTGCCGTGTTTCCCCTGGGATATGCCTCAGCGCCGGGACAAGGCAGCGGCAGGCCGATTCGACTCTATGGGAAAAGCAATCACTCGCCTCTTCGTGATGATCCTCTTCGGCTGCCTTCTCACGGCAGCGCCTGCCTATGGAAAGAATGCCTTTCTCTCCGACATCGTCGTGACCAATACGAGGGACGACCTACTGCTCTATTTCAGGGTGAACAATTGCTTTACCCCCGATATGAACACTGCTATCGAGAGCGGACTGAACACCACCTTCACCTTTTTCATCAAGCTTTTTGAGAAGAGGAGATTTGTGTGGGACAGAAAGATAGTGGATATCGAGTTCAGTCACAGTGTCAAATATGATCATCTCAAGAACACATACGAAGTGAGGTTGTCGGAACAAAACAACAAGGTGTACACGGTGAAGAGCTTCGATGAGGCGAAGAAGCTGATGGCCGATGTGGCCGCTCTGAAAGTGACATCCCTCCAGAACCTGAGAAAAGGGGAACGTTACCAGGTTCAGATGATGGCTGAACTGGACAAGATCGAGCTTCCCCTTTACCTTCACCACATCCTGTTCTTCCTCTCCCTTTGGGACTTTAACACCGACTGGCACAGCCTTGATTTCAGGTACTGATGCAAACGGAGGTCTTCTTTCGATATAGGAGAGCCCCCCTCACCCTTTCCCCCAGCCTGGGGGGAGAGGGCAGGGTGAGGGGGGCTCCATGGCAAGCGATGAAAGCCTTCCGCACTTGGCCGAGATGAAAGAGTATCTGGAAGCGGAAAACCGGGACAGGAAGCGACGCCGCAGGGAACGATACATCATCATTCTCCTTATGGTGATGGTCGCCCTTGTGACCACCTATCTGGGCATCAAGGTCTTCGACCTCGGCTTGGATGCGCCCGTCTCCAACAGCATCCTGATTTTCGCCCTGATCAATGTGAACGTCATCCTCTTGCTCCTCCTGCTCTTCCTCACCATGAGGAATCTTGTGAAGCTCCTCTTCGAGCGGAGGAAGAAGATTATGGGGGCGAAGCTCAGAACCAAGCTGGTGGCGGCTTTCATTACCCTTTCCCTGCTGCCGACCACCATTCTCTTCTTCGTCTCCGTTCAGTTCATATCCACCTCCATCGAGTACTGGTTCCAACTGCCCATCGAGAGGTCCTTGAAAAACTCTCTTGAGGTGGGACAGGGCTACTACCATCGAATCACGGAAGACACCCTCGCCTTCGGCAACCATATGAGCGGGCTCATCTCCTACCACGGGTATATGGCCTCCCCCCGCAAGGAAGAACTCAACAAGTTCATCGACGACAAACGCGTGGAATACCGTCTCGCGTCGATCAAGGCCTTGTCCCGAAACATGAAGGTGCGAGCGGTCTCCCTGGACGACAAGGTCGATCTGAGTCCTTTCAAGGACCCCGGCCTGGATGCGATGAGAAAATGCATCGAGCAGGGATCGGACAATCAGGAGATTCAGTCTTCCCACTTCGGCGACCTGATCAGCGTTATCGTGCCCATTTTCTCCGGAACAGAATCGAAGGCCGTCGTGGGGCTCATGGTCCTTCAGAAATTCGTGCCCGGCGCCTTCGTGAATCGGTTGAAGGCCATAACCGGTGGACTGGAGGAATACAAGCAATTCAAAATGCTGAAGAACCCGATCAAAGTCAGTCACATGATCACCCTCTCCATCGTGACGCTCCTGATCATCTTCTCTTCGGTATGGTTCGGTTTCTTTCTTTCCAAGGGGATCACGGTGCCCATCCAGGAACTCGCCGAAGGAACGAATCGCATTGCTTCCGGAGACTACGACTTCTTTATTGACCTGGAGGCCGAAGATGAGATCGGCGTTCTTGTCAACTCCTTCAACCGGATGACCCTGGACCTCAAAAACAGCAAGAAGCAACTGGAGGAGGCCAACAAGGAGCTCAGAAAAAGCAATATCGAATTGGATCAGCGGCGCCTTTATATGGAGATCGTCCTTGCAAACGTCGCCGCAGGCGTCATCTCTCTCAATAAGGAAGGGAACGTTCTTACGATCAACAAATCTGCGGAGAGGATGCTGAATATCCAGGGGGAAAGCATCATCGGCAAGCATTACGGGGAGGTCATCGGGCAGGACAATCTCAAGGTCATCAACGAGTTCTTCCAGGACAGGAGCCTCTTCAGGAGGGGTTTCCTGGTGCGACAGATCCGGTTGACCTTACAACAGAGAACCCTCTCGTTGCTCGCAGCCCTTACCGTGCTTCGTGACGACCGCGGGCAGTATCTGGGCCTCGTGGCCGTCTTTGAGGACTTGACCGAGGTGGAGAAGGCCCAGAGGATGGCTGCCTGGCGGGAGGTGGCCAGACGCATCGCCCACGAGGTAAAGAACCCTCTGACCCCCATCCAGCTCTCGGCCCAGAGGCTGAGAAAGAAGTACGGCAAGCTCCTCGGACACGACGATGGCAAGGTTCTCGAGGAGTGCACGAACCTGATCATTGACCAGGTGGAGGAACTGAAACGGCTCGTGAATGAGTTCTCCATCTATGCCAGGATGCCGGCTTCGAACCCCGTTCTCAACAATCTCAAACAGATCATCGAGGAGTCCGTCAGCCTTTACAGGGATACCCGGAAGGACGTGAGCCTCCTCTTCAACGACTCCGGGGACCTGCCCATCTGCAAGGTGGACAGGGAACAGATGAAGAGGGTGATGATCAACCTCCTGGACAATGCCCTGGATGCCATCGAAGGGAGGGGAGAGGTCCGGATCGACCTCTCCTACGACCAGGAAGAGGAGAAGGTGAAGATCGAGGTGGCGGATAACGGAAAGGGGATCCCTCCGCAGAACAGGAACCGCCTGTTCGAACCCTACTTCTCCACCAAGAAACACGGTACGGGACTCGGACTCGCCATTGTGAGCACCATCATCAGTGACCACGAGGGATCGATCAGGGTGCAGGACAACCCCCCTCGGGGCACGCGGTTCATCATTGAACTGCCCGTAAAGACTTGAGCATGTACGGGATCCTTCAGAAAAGCCTCTTTTTCCTCTACCATTCCTTCTGGACGCTGGCGGCGGCCCTCCTGCTGCCATTCTCCATGATCCTGAGGAGGAGGGGGCTTGCGGAAAGGCTGGGACTCCGACCCCTGCCGAACCCGCCGGAGAACCGCCCCCTGTGGGTGCACGCCCTCTCGGTAGGAGAGGTGATTTCCGCCCTGCCCCTGCTGAAGGCGCTCAGGCAGAGTCACCCTGGAAGACCCGTCGTTTTCACGGCCACCACCCTCCAGGGGCTGGAAATCGCCCGCCGTGAAGTGGGTGCAGAGGGTGTGCAGATTCTCAGGATGCCCATGGATTTCTGGTGGGCCATGCGACGCATGGTCCGCCAACTGAATCCCATGCTCCTGGTTATTGTGGAGACCGATCTCTGGCCCGGTCTTCTCCATCTCATGAGGGGAAGAGGGACAAAATCCCTCCTCGTGAACGGTCGGATATCCCCTCGGACCTTCCGGTCATACAGGAGATTTCGCCTCCCGGTCCGGAGCATGCTTTTCGCAGACCTGGACCTCTGTCTGATGCAGTCCGATCTCGACCGTGAAAGACTTCTCCACATCGGAATTCCACCGCACCGGGTCGTCACGGCGGGGAACATCAAGTTTGATCGCCCCTGGGTCCCTATGGACCGCGGCGAATATCTCCATTGGGTGAAGGTCCTGGCCCTGACCCCGGAAGACATCGTTTGGGTCGCCGGCAGTACCCATAAGGGTGAGGAGGAGATTGTCCTGGGTGTCTTTTCGAGGTTGCGCGCCCTTTTCCCGAGACTCCGTCTCATCATTGCGCCTCGAAGGATCGAAGAAGCCGAGGATGTGAGCGAAACGGCTCGTCGCAAGGGGCTCAGGACCTTTCTCAGGAGGCATCTTGCCCTTGGTGGAGAACCATGCGACATCATCGTGCTCGATACCCTCGGCGAACTGGGCAGGATTTACGGCCTGGCCGAGATCAGTTTCGTAGGAGGGAGCCTGGTCCCTCATGGGGGACACAACCTGCTGGAACCAGCCTGCTTCGGCCGGCCCGTCCTCTTCGGCCCTTACACCCACAATTTCGTACTCATGTCCGAACTTCTACTGGAGGCGGGAGGGGGAAAGAGAGTCAAGGATGGTGAGGACCTGTTTCAAGTCATGAAAGACCTTCTTTCCTCCCCCGAAGAGGCCGAGCGGATGGGCGAGAGGGCAAGGGAATTCGTCCAGCAGAGCAGGGGCGCCCTGAAGAGAGTCCTGAAGCATATCAAGGTCTATCTCTGAGACGGCAAGGCCGCTCCGAACCGTTCGGCAAGCCCCGGATTCTCCAGGTTCACGCTTACGCGCAGGGCCCTCAGCCCCTGAATACCCGGGAGATCCCCGAGGTCCAGGTTGTCGGTGCTTCCCGTCAGGAGTCCTTCGGAGTGCAGAAACTCGATGTGCCTGCGCATTTCCTTGGCCTCATCCGGATGCGAATAGACCACGGCCACCGTGCCGGGTTGGGTGAGCCTTTCCCCGGTCCCCCTGACAACGGCCTTGTCGATGCGGGATTTCACGATCTCATGCCGCACGTCATAGGCGCCGTCTACATCGAACCTCTTCTCGTCAAAGCGGAAACGGATGGAAAGGGGCGTATTCTGTACCAGGATCAGGTGGGCCGTGTCGAGAGGGATCTTCAGGACGGCCTTCAGACGTTCCGTGTGCCATGCCATTCCGCAGGCTACCTTCAGTTGCCACAGTCTCAGATTCTTGAGATAGATCTCATTGAACTCGCCTTTATCCAACAGGGACCCACCGAGGTATATCAGGTAATCCACTCCGTCGGTCCGGTGCCTCTCGAAGTAATGCGGGCAGAGACTCTGGGCCCGGGATTCCTCCTGGTCCAGATAGGCTACGAGCCGGTCGTTGAGGATGTGAACACTCTCCTCAAAGTCTCTTCTCGCGCGGTACACCATGCCCACATTCCCGTCCACGGCCGATTCATAGGCCGCGATTTCCCGGGCAACCGCACTCCCGAATTCCCGCAGGTGTGGAAAGATTCCCTCCACCTCCTCCCGGAGGAACTTCACCATCAGCAGCTCGTCCCCCGTGCGGAGGGCGCCCTGGACCCTGGCGAACTGTCTCTGGATGCGGCCTGCCAGTTCATTCAGGATGAGAAGCGGTTTGATCTCCATGGCGGCTGAGACCACACGGAGCGCCATCTCCAGGTGGTCGGCCAGGTCCTTCTGAATCGCCCTGTTGCGTTCCTCTGTGGAACCTCGGATATCCGAGGTGCTGTAGAGGGGATAGACGTCCCTGAACACGATGGGCGCCATTTTGGAAGCCCGGCCCGCCCGGAGATCGCTCAGGTGTTGCAGGGCGGCCTTACGGAAACTCCATTCCACGGTTGGGTGGATGGCCGTGCACTCCTGCTTGATGACCCTCTGGACCCTGTTCTCCAGGTCGTCGAGGGCCCTCTGGATTCCCATGGCAAAGAGGGGCTGAAGCTGCTCCATCACGAGGGCTTCCATGGGGCCCAGGTCTCCCGGATGGGGTGACCCGAGGTGAAGGGCGCCGATGACCTGCCCCTTGTAATGAAGTGGGGCGATGAGAACGGATCTGGCATCCAGATCGAGGGCCACTCCCTTATCACCGGAGGTGTCTTCCTTCAACACATCCGAGACCCTCAGGACCTCCTTTCCTTGAATGGCCCGGTGCCAGATCGTCCGCTCCAACTGGGAGACCGGAAGATGCCGGGAACTCTCAAAGATGCAGCCTTCGGCCAGTCTGCACCCGGCATTGAGCAACAGGACCTGGTCCTCTTTGATCGCAGTAAGCCCGGCCACAAGGGAAGGTCTACGGAAGAGTTCCCGGAGCCGATCCTGGACTTTTCGGAAACCTTGCAGTGAAATGATGGACTGCTGGTCCACCAGGTCCCGCCCCAGTGCCGAGATAACTTCGCTTTCCGTGACGTCCACGGCATGGAGCACCGTAAACCCCTGCAGTTCGAAATCTCTCGGGGGGAGGATTTTCCGCAGCACCTCCGGCTCGGTAAGGTGCTCCATAATGGCCTTCCTCTCTTCATCACTCAGGCTCTTGAGCTCACCCATCGGACGAACGTCGATGAAGCGAAAATCCGTCCTGATTTTGAAGTGTCGATTCAGGCCTGTCTCGGGATCGGACACGGTCCGGATCAGAGGGTATTCAAAGTCTTGATGGATATCATAAAGCTTGGAGAGTACCAGCAGATAAGCCCTGATCACACGGCCACGATGGAACGCACCCTCGTCGAGGTTCAGTTTTCCGAGGAGATTTCCCTCCTTCCCGAAAAACAGGCGCTTGAAGGTGGGCGACACGAACATGGACCTGGCGGTGAACGGAACCACCACCATAACCGCCTCGGTTTCCCAGAATATGGGAGGGAACACGAAGCTCATGAGCTTTTCCACGAGGACGCCATGCCGCTTCAGAACGCCCACGTCCGGAATAGGCCCCTGGAGTTCAGGAGCACTGTCCAGGAGTTCCTGAAGCCCTTCGGCTTGGGCCGCATTGGCCGCAACCGGATCCAGCAGGGACTTCTTCACATATTCGATCAGCGGCTTCAGGCTCAGAATGGCCCTGAAAGGATATTCCTCCATGAGGTCCTCCATACGCGACACACCCTCTTCTCTTCATGCAACGGCGCCATCATCTCTTTGTCGGAATCGCCTGTCAAGGGAGTCCGGGAAAATAGTTTTCACTGCGGAAGCGGGGCGAACAGACACAGTAGAAAACGAGATCTCGCTCGCCCGTATTCCTGATCCGCTGGTTCGTCTCCGGGGGGATGAGCACCACGTCTCCAGGATTCACCTTGGTCGGCGGCAGGCCCGCGATATCCACGCGCCCTGCGCCGGAAATGATGATGTATCGCTCGGAAATCCCCCTGAGTCGGTGCCAGGCCGTGGTCACCCCCGGTTCGACACGTGCCCTCGCAATGGACACCGTCTCATCGTCAGGGTCATTGGCCACCTCCAGGATGTAACAACCTTCTGCCGTCATGAACTCCTTCCCCTCGTCCGGCCTTTTGACCTTCGCCCTCACCTTTCTTTCCTCCCTCCGATTTGATCGAGTGCTCCCAGGGCCTCAGGGCTGATCGGCAATCCAGGAATTCCGTTTACCGAAGCATATTCTCATTGTATAGTGACTGTAATCCATACGTTCAATCTTCAACCGGCCAAATCACCCGGCCCCGAACGGCAGGACATGCCAGGAGACATCCTGTACCCTCCCGTGACGATATTCGTTCATGCTGAGGTATCGAAGCATGAACGAACGCTTCAGCCTTCGATACCTCAGGGCGAGCGGTTGCAGGACCCCATTGGTCAAGGTTGTCCCCTAACAGGCCCACAGGAGGTTCCACACGTGATCAGAAGCCTTCAAGGCAAAACCCCCAGGATTGCCCCTTCCGCCTTCGTGAGTGAGGCAGCTTACATCGTTGGGGACGTGGAGATCGGAGAGGATTCCAATATCATGCCGTGCGCCGTCATCCGGGGCGATATGGGAGCGATCAGAATCGGCTCCGGCGTCTCCATCGAGGACAACTGCGTCGTGCACTCCGGTTCCCCCCACGCCCCCAGCGGAGACGTGACTATCGACGACATGGTCATCATCGGCCACGGCACCGTGCTCAACTGCCGCAGGGTCGGGCATCACGTGCTGATCGGTATGAATGCGACGGTTCTCCATGACGCTGAAATCGGAAACTACTGCATCATTGCGGCCTGTGCGCTGATCAGGCAGGGCATGAAGATCCCCGACAACTCCTTTGTGGCCGGGGTTCCGGCAGAGATCAAAGGAACGCCCTCCCCGGACCAGCTCTGGTGGGTGAATGAGGGGATCAAGGAATATGAATACCTCGCGCAACTCTACAAAAGGGAAGGGCTTTAGCACAGAGCAGCCTGCTGTCCTGAGTCATCTATACCATGACGTATTCTGTGGCCGTGAACGAAACCATCCACGGTCAAAGGGCCGTCGGCGGGTGGTCGTCCAGGCCGCAACTCTTCCTACGATGCCTTCAAGACGGGACCCCCGTTCTGCATTGTCGACAAGCAGCCCCACAGGGAGGAAGCTCAAGTTCCTTTCTCTTTCATCCTTGTACCGTGTACCTTGAGCCTTTCTTTTTACGGGGCGGCAACCGGCAACGGATTAAGATCAGGTGCCGACCTGAGAGGCCGCCCGCCGGACGGCCCTCCAAGCACCTCCAGTTTGTCAACGTATTTGTGACTCAAGACATTAGATGTCCCGTACGAGACGGGCCATTCCCGGACTCCCGATTTCTGCCTCGAAATAGGGATCGCGTGTTTCATCCAGGATTTGAAACCCGTGCTTCTCGTACGCCCGTCGGGCAGGCTCATTGCCGATGTAGATATTGATCTGGGCCAGGCGGAACCCCTTGTGCCGTCCCCTGGTTAGGATTTCCTCCAGCAGCCTGCTCACGATTCCCTTCCGACGATAGTCCGGGAGCGTGGCCACGCTGTCGATGACCCATGCCCCCTCCAGTGCCGGCGGGACGCATGACACGATCCTGGGTGACCCGGTCTCGGATATTTCCCCGTGGGGAGTGAGGCCGGTCTTCCGAAACACGTCCGGGAGGACATCCCGGAGTGCCGGGTAACCCAGCAGCGTCGGGTCGTAGCCCCCAAGTCCAGCCACAGGATGACCGTCCGTTTGAGCCAACAGATAGCACGAATGATGAAAGAGATGCACCTTCTTCGTGACGGCCAGGGCCGCAAGGAAGACCAGGCACTGCCCTTCCGGTGCATCCAGCAGAACCTCCCATATCCCCCGTTTCACATGGGCCCGACCTGCCGTCAGGATGAGCCACCCCATAAACGGGGCATCACTGGGTCGAGCCGAGCGGATCACTGTCCCCGTCCCCACCGTTCGCCTCCTTGCTCCAGACAGGGAGCATGCGGGTTCCCCTGCACCATTCTATCCTTGGATCATCTTCTCAGAAAACAAAATCCCCTCCCGTCCCCCCTTCTGGAGGGGGTAGCCCTTTTCCCTCTTTTGTAAAGAGGGGCCGGGGGAGATTTGACCCCTTTGGTGCAGCATCCCATTTTCATCCTTCAAGGGTGTCCCTCAGCGCCGCAACTCACGCAACAATTTCCTCATGCCCAAAGAAAAGCCTTGCCTTTCTATCGTATGTGGCCTATTTTAAGTTGTTTTTTAGCTAAATACAATCAAATAATCAAAATTTTATCAAGTTGACGATTGAATGAACACCCAAACTCCAGTCAAAGCCGAGCGAGATTGGTCGGAGATCCATGAGAGGGAAACCTTCGGGCCGTTGACCCTGCCATTAGCCCTGCTTTCCATGCTTTACGGCCTGGGGGTCAGGCTGAGGGTAAAGGCATGGGAAAAGAGGCAAAGGAGGTCCCTTCCGGGATTCGTGGTGAGCATCGGGAACCTCACGGTGGGAGGTACCGGGAAGACGCCTGCGGCCATGATGCTCGCAGAGTGGGCTCTCAGGGAGGGACACCGGGTCGCGGTGCTCTCCAGGGGCTACGGCGGGAAATACGACCGGGAAATCCTTGAGGTCTCGGACGGACATGATATAAAGGTCGGACCCCGGGAAGCGGGCGACGAGCCCTGTCTTATGGCCACAAGGCTTCAGGGTGTGCCCGTGATTCTCGCAAGGAAGCGCTATCTGGCAGGCATCCATGCCCATCGCAGGTTTCGGAGCGACTTTTTTGTCCTGGATGACGGGTACCAGCACCTGGACCTGAAACGGGATCTGGACCTGGTCCTGATGGACGCAGTCCGGCCCTTCGGCAACGGTCACCTCCTTCCCTGGGGCCCGCTGCGGGAGCCGATCTCACACCTGAGCAGGGCGGACGCATTTCTCGTCACCGGAACCTGGCCTGACACGGACGGTACGGGAGGCGACCTAGCGGGGCTCCTGAAGGGGAGATTTCCGGGAAAGCCCCGCTTCGACGGGACCCGCCTGCCGGACCGGATTGTCTTCCCCAACCGTAAGGAAGATCATGATCGTCGGTACCTGAAGGGAAAGCGCATTCTGGGCTTTGCGGGAATTGCCGGACCGACGAGATTCAGAGATACCCTGTCAGGGTTGGGTGCCGAAGTCGTCTCTTTCCACCCCTTCAGGGATCACCATGACTTCACGTCAGAGGAGATCCGGCAATTGGTTGAATGGAAGGACCGGCTCGGAGCCTCTTTTATGGTGACCACGGAAAAGGACTGGATGAGGCTCAGGGGTGGGATGGACCATCCTGATCTCGGGTATCTCAGCATCAGATTGAACCTCTCGTCGAACTTCGACGGTCTCACCGCCATGATCCGCGAGAGGCTTCACCGAAAAATCGGGTCCTGAAGCGTGATCTATAGACTCCTGCATGGTTCCGTGCGTTTTCTTTCCCGGGTTCCCCTCCCCCTGGGCCGGTTCCTCGGTAAGATGCTGGGGCTTGTCGCCTCCATGATCCCCTTGACCCGGCCCGCCATCGTACTGGAGAGCATCCGAAGGAGCTTCGATGGCACCCTGGGAGAGGATGGAGCAAGGAGCTTGCTGCTCAAGGTCTACCTCCACTTCGGGCAGATGTTCTTCGAGGTGCCCCACATCCTGAAGCTCCATCGCGACAACCTGCACGACTACGTGGTCTTTGAAAAGGAGGGGAATCTCCTGGAGGCAGCCGCCAGGGGGAAGGGGGTCTTCATTCTCACGGCCCACTTCGGTAACTGGGAACTCATGTCCGCGGCCATCAGCCTCCGTTACGGCCCGGGGGCCGTGGTGGTAAGACCCATTGATTTTGAGCCCCTGGATCGGATCGTGAGCATGATGCGCTCCCAGTTCGGCACCGAGGCCATACCCAAACAGCGGGCCATGAGGAGGCTCATGTCAGCCATCCGGAAAGGGAAGATGATCGGGATTCTCCTTGACCAGAACGTAGACTGGTACGAAGGGGCCTTCGTGAAGTTCCTGGGTCGGTGGGCCTGTACCAACAAGGGGCTCGCCCTCATGGCCCTTAAGACGGGGACCCCCGTCATACCCACGTTTTCCGTCCGCAGTGAGGATGGACGTTACCGGGTGGTTTTCGAAAGAGAGATCGAGCTGGTAAGGACAGGAGACAAGGTCAGGGACGTGGAGGAGAACACGGCCCTGTTCACACAGGCCATCGAGCGGTACGTGCTCAAATACCCGGATCAGTGGTTCTGGTTTCACAGGCGCTGGAAGACCCGGAACTACTGCCCTCTGCCGGAGGGATACCCGAAGGAACGTCAGAATGTCCAATGACAAATGATCAATGATCAATGATAAATGATCAATGATAAATGACCCCTGATCCCTCGAAGATTCACCGAATTCTCGTGCGCATGCCCAACTGGGTGGGCGATGTGGTGATGTCCCTGCCCGCCCTCGAGGCCTTGCGGGAGAATTTTCCCGGGTGCGCCCTGGCCGTCCTTGCAAAACCCTGGGTCGTTCCTCTTCTGGAGGGCCATCCGTGCGTGGATGAGGTCGTGGTCTTCAGGAAACGAGGCACCTACCCCCGCGACATTGTCCATCTGCTGAAGATGGCCTCCGAGATCAGGAGTCGCCGCTTCGACCTCGCCGTCCTTTTCCAGAATGCCTTTGAAGCCGCCCTCCTTGCCCGGCTGGCGGGCATACCCCGGAGGGTGGGTTACAATACGGACGGACGGGGACTCCTCCTTTCCCATGCCATCCCGAGAAAAAAGGAAGTCCTCATGCAACACCAGGTCGAGTATTACCTCTCCATATTGAGGGGCATGAACTGGGCGGCAGAGAGCCGGGATCCGCGCCTTTACGTAAAAGAGCGGGAATCGACTGCGGTTCGATCCCTGCTCCATTCCCGTGGCATCGGTGACCGGGACTACCTCCTCGGCCTGGCGCCGGGCGCTATCTACGGCCCGGCAAAGCGCTGGCCCCCGGAGAGATTCGCCGCCGTGGGCGACATGGCTGCCAACCGATGGGGAGCCAAGGTTGTCGTGATGGGAAGCAAGGACGAAGGGACGATCTGCGAAGCAGTCTCCGTGGCCATGACATCCCCTGTCCTGAACCTCTGCGGCAGGATCACCCTGGGCGAGGCCATGGCCGTGATCGGGAGATGCCGAACCTTTGTGACCAACGACTCGGGCCTCATGCACGTGGCAGCCGCCCTGGATGTGCCCCTCGTCGCCATATTCGGCTCCACCGATCCTGTTGCCACGGGCCCTAGAAACCGGCGGGCCAGGGTGGTGAGAAGGCCCATGCCATGCTCACCCTGCCTGAAGCCCGAATGCACTGAAGGCTATGGCTGTCTTACGGCCATTGAACCAGGTCGGGTCTGGGACGAACTGGTGCGCCTGAGAAAGGAAGAAGGATGAAAAGACCCGCCGTGTTCATGGATCGGGACGGCACGATCAACGAGCAGATGGGCTACATCAACCACCCGAGCCGCCTGGTAATCCTCCCCGGGGTGTCCGAGGCCCTCCGGCTGCTGAATCAGAGCGGTTTTCTTGCCATCATCGTATCCAACCAGTCCGGGGTTGCCCGCGGCTATTTTCCGATAGAGCTTGTTCACACGGTGAATTTCATCATTCTGGAATCCCTCGAAAGAGAAGGGGCGAAAGTGGACGGCGTCTACTTCTGTCCCCATCACCCCCAGGCGGAACTGAGGGAGTACGCGGTGGACTGCGACTGCAGAAAACCGCGAACAGGCCTGATCGACCAGGCATGCAGGGACTTTGAGATCGACCTCTCCCGCTCATGCGCAGTCGGCGACCGCTATCATGACGTGGAGTTCGGCCACAGGGCCGGGATCACGGGCATCCTGGTCAGGACAGGATACGGCCGGGGGGAAGTGGATTACGTGCTCCCCGGGAAGCCCCGCCAACCGGACCTCATCGCGGATGACCTTCTCGGCGCGGTCCACTGGATTCTGAACAGGAAGAGTCTCAATGCCCACCGGTAACCCCAGGAGTATCCTCATCATCAAGCTGAGCGCCATCGGGGATGTGGTCCATACCCTGCCCCTGCTGGAGGTCCTCAGGAAGAATTTCCCGGATGCCAGGATTGACTGGCTTGTGGAGGAAGAGGCCGCCCAGATTATCGAAGGGCATGAGGGGTTGGATCGGATGCTCGTCTCCGGCAGAAAGTCCTGGCAAAAGAGACTCCTCAGAAAAGACCGAAGATCCGAAGCGCTCAGGGAGATCCTCCAATTCCTCAGAGGGCTTCGGTCCTTGGAATACGACCTGGTGATCGATATGCAGGGTCTCTTCAAGAGCGGGCTTCTCACAGGGCTTTCAAGGGGACGGAGGAAGATCGGGTTCACCTGGGCCAGGGAGGGAAGTACCCTGTTTCTCACGGCCCTCCCCTATTTTGTGGACCAGTACCGTCAGCACGCCATCGAGCGCTACCTGAAAACAGCGGATATCCTTGGTTGCCGCGTCGGCACCTGGCAGGGGCGCATCCCCGTCCGCAAATCGGATGAAGATCGGGTGCTGAGCCTCCTCCAGAAGAATCATCTTGCGGTGAAAGATTTCGTGGCCGTGAACCCTATGGCCAGGTGGAGGACCAAGCTATGGGAGCCCTGGAAATTTGCGCGCCTGGCAGAGCGGGTCCGGGAGGACCTGGGCCTCGATGTCGTTTTCACCGGAGGTGCCGCTGACCGCCCTGCCATTGAGGAAATCCGGGGCAAGATGAGGGTCGAAACGCTCAATCTCGCGGGGCTTACGGGACTGAAGGAACTCGCTTTTCTCTACACCCTTTGCAGGGTCTTGATCACCACCGATACGGGGCCGATGCACATTGCGGCAGCCATGAACTGCCCCGTGGTGGCCCTCTTCGGCCCCACAGCCCCCTGGCGAACCGGGCCTTACGGGGACGGCCACAGGGTCATCCGGGAAGGCATGGATTGCAGTCCCTGCTTCAAGAAGAAATGCAGCCACGTGTCTTGCATGAAGGGGATCAAGGTGGATAGGGTTTTTGACGCCGTCCGGGAACGGGCCTCACGGGGGCCTGGAATCCTGGGGTGATGGAGCCGTGGAACACCAATACTCCTGGGTATACAGGCAACCGGCACAGCACAGCGAATCCAAGCTTTTTCTTGACTTCCAAGGACATATTTTAGTAAACTTATATTTGCTTGTTACTTTGAGCGGTGATGCCTTGAGGAAATAAGCATCGCCGCTTTTTTCATCCCGTGACTAACCGTTTCAATTCTCTCCCCGGCCGGTCAGTGGG
>JAFGPH010000301.1 GCA_016926135.1 Deltaproteobacteria bacterium | reverse complement strand
TGATGGTGGTATAGTCCTCAATGGGGATCATGATGTCCCCCACCTTCTTCTCTTCTCTCACACCCCTCTTGACCGCATTGTAGGCGTCGTGGATCTTTGCGGCCAGAAGGTCGATGTCACACGGTTTGCTCAGGTAATCAAAGGCGCCGTGTTTCAGCGACGTCCTCGCCGACTCCACGGCGCCGTGACCCGTGAGCATGATGACGGGTACCTCGGGACTGATCTTCTTGATCTCCGCCAGGGTCTGGTGCCCGTCCATGCCCGGCATCTTGATGTCCAGGATCACCACGTCCTGGGAGGACTTTTTGAGGGCCTCAATCGCCTCCTCCCCGCTCCCTGCCATGGTGGTCTCGTAGCCCTTTCTGGACAGGATCCTGGACGTGGTCGAGCGGAACTGCTCTTCGTCATCGACCATCAACACCTTGATCTTCCCCGCCATGTTCCTCCCCCCTCCTGCAACGGTTTAGACTCTCGATGCAGATCCGCGGCCACGATTACAGCGAGGGCGCCGCGGTTTGAATAGGGTTCAAAGCCCTACTCCGTATCCCTCAGGATCTCCCTGGGGGACCTTCTCACGGAGCGAGCCTGGGCCACCCGGATCTTCTCCTCCAGTCTCTGCCTCTTCTCAAAGGCCTCTTCCGCCTTCTTGACCAGTTCGTCCAGGTCCGCAGGCTTCATGAGGTAATCGGTAGCCCCGGACTTGAGTCCGTCCACAGCGGACTCCACCGTGGCATGTCCGGTCAACATGATGACCTCCACCAGGGGATACCGGCCCTTGATCGCCTTCAGCGTCTCAACCCCATCCATTCCCGGCATCTTTACATCCAGGATGACCACATGGACGTTCTCCGTCATGAGTTTCTCGATGGCCTCCGATCCGCTTGTCGCCGTCAGCGCATCGTAGCCCTTTCTCGTGAGGAGTTTCTTGGTGGTTTCGAGAAACCGCTCCTCATCGTCCACCAGCATCAATCTCATCTTCTCCATGTGTACGCCCCCCGTGCTTGCAAGAAGTTGTTCACCACAGAGTCGCTCCGAATTCCTTCGGTGTTCATCTTACGCCGCCCCGGCCGCGGGCAGGTGAATGGTGAAGGTAGTTCCCATACCCTTTTCGCTGCTCACCTCCATGGTGCCGCCCATGCCGTCGATGATCCCGTAACAGACCGAAAGGCCCAGCCCGGTCCCCTTGCCCACGGGTTTTGTGGTGAAAAAAGGGGAAAAGACCCTCCTGAGGTTTTCCGGGCTGATGCCGTTTCCGTTGTCCGAAACGCTGATCCGGACCCGGGCATTGTCCGCGAGCCTTGCCTGGATCTTCATTTCTCCTCCCTCGGATCCGTGCCTTTCCAAGATGGCATCCATGGCATTGTTCATGAGGTTCACGAACACCTGCTGCAACTGGGAAGGATCTCCATGGACGGGCGGCGTATCGGGAAAGATCTCCTGCACCACCCTGATTCCATGGACACTCGCCTTCTTCTCAATCATGCCTACCACCTCGGGGACGAAAGCAGCCAGGTCAATATCCCTGGGTGCTGCCTCACTCTGTCTTCCGAACTTCAGAATGGCCTGGGTGATCTTGGCGCACCGGTCGATCTGAAGCTTGATCTGGCTCATGGAGTCTTCCACATCCTTCAGATCCTCCGAATCCTTCAACTCCCCCCTCTCCTTCATATCCGAAAAGATGGTCTCAATGAGCGTTTGTTCGGATTTCATGATCTGCAGGGGGTTGTTGATCTCATGGGCGAATCCGGCGGACATCTCGCCCAGTTCCGCCAGACGGGTGGCCCGGATAAGCTGACCGCTCAACTGCTCCCTCTCCTTGTCCATCTGCTCCATCCGCCTCACCACCCAGTCGGTGAGGGTGAAGGCCACCCCCACGATCACGGCGCCGCCGATCACCACGATGAGCAGGATCGCATAGGAGGCCGAACGGAGGGCCTTGAAGGCATCCTCCTTTTGCTGTCTGACAACGAGGAGCCATTTCTTGTTCGTGAGCCAGGTCGTGGCATAGAGATACGCCTCCCCCGCGGCATCCCTCTTGATGGCGATCTGGATACCCGCTTCGGAGGACACATGCACGATACCGTCCGGCTCCCTGGTCATAAGATTGCCGCCGGAGCGTCGTTCCGTCTGAAACAACCCTTCGGCATTGACGATGTAAGCCTCTCCCGTCCTGCCGATACGAACCCTTTTCACGATATCATTGAAGATGTATGTGTCAATGGTGGCCCGCACAACCCAGGTCTTTCCTGCATGGGTCCTCCTGAGGGCGATGACGAAGTGGGGGACCCGGCGGAACCCCAGGAAGACGTCGCTGATGTAGGCCCCGTCTCTCATTACCTGAAGGAACCAGTCCTCCTTGCCATAGTCCCTGCCGGTGAGCCTGTAGGGGCCGTAGTAAACCAGGTGGATCCCCTCCTCGTTGAAAACACCCAGATCGACGAAGGCATTGGACTGCTTCTGCAACTGGGAGAAGATCTCGTAGAGCTTCTGTTCGGTTGTAAGCTCTTCGAAGGTGAAGGAATGGAGCACAAACTCCAGGTCCACCTTTCGCTCGTTCAGGAAGGAATCGATCATCTGACGGTGGTCGCCCACGATACGGTTCATGGTGGCGATGGTGCTTATCTCAATGGAGTTGGTGAAGGAGTAGTAACCGATTCCGAGGGTGAGGAAGAAGGGAACGGCAGGCACGAGGATCATGATGAGGAACAGGATCCTCTTCATTTTGACATATGGGCTCTGGTTCATGACCGCCACAGCATCATACCAACAAAAATCACGGCTCTTCCTGCGAAAACACCCTTCCCGGGAAGCGCATCAACTCCTTGATCCTGGCCGAGCGGATCTTCTGTTCATGGGCATCCTTCTTCTCAAAGGCCTGAGCCAGTTTGACGAGGATGTCTTCCATGTGGACGGGCTTGATCAGAAAGTCGAAGGCCCCCAGCTTCATGCCCTGGATGCTGGATTCCACCGTTGCGTGCCCGGTGAGCAGGATGACCTCGGCGAGGGGCTGGATCTGTTTCATCTCCCGTAGCGCCTGGATCCCGTCCATCCCGCCCGGCATCTTGATATCCAGGATGACCACGTCAAAAAGCCTCTTCCTCATGAGGTCTATGGCTTCCTCCCCGCTCGTCACACCCGTGGCGTCGATCTCCCTTTTCTGAAAGCGGTTCACCAGGGTTTCCAGGAAATCCTTCTCGTCATCCACCACCAGCACCCTGAACCTGTCCACGGAGACCTCCTTCTCGACAGACCTATTTTTTCTCGGGCAGAACCACCGGGATCCTTACGGTAAACGTGCTTCCCTCGCCCACATTACTGTCCAGGGTCACGGTCCCGCCCATCTTCTCGATGATGCTGTGACTGATCCAAAGGCCGAGGCCCGTCCCCTTCGCGCTCCGCTTGGTGGTGAAGAAGGGGTCGAAAACCTTCTTCTGCATCTCTTCCGGGATGCCAGGGCCGTTGTCCCCGACACTCACGTGGATCTCGCCCCCCGAGTGGATGCTGCTGATCCGGACGGTCCCGTCCTTCCCGATGGCATCAATGGCATTGGAGATGAGGTTCAGAAAGACCTGCTGGAGCTGGGCCTGATCGCTCGCGATGATAGGCAGATCGCCTGCCAGGTCGGTCTGGAACATGATGTTGTTGATCCTGGCGTAGTTCTCCAGCAGGGCCACGGTCTGTTTCACCGTGTCATTCACGTCTACATCCTCCAGGCGAGGCTCCATCCTGCGGGCATACCCGAGCATGCTGTGCACCACTTTCCTGGCACGCTCCACGTGTTCCTCGATCTTTCGGATGGATTTCTTGAACTCATCGAGGTTCTCGCTCTCCTTGAACTCCTCCATGCCGAGCAGGTCCTCCATCCATCCCGTCTTCTGGAGGATCACCGCCAGGGGGTTGTTGATCTCGTGGGCCACGCCGGCCGCCATCTTACCCAGGGCCGCCAGCTTGTCGGATTGCACCAGTTGGGCGTTCAGGCCGTTCATCTGCTCGTCCGCCTCCCTGAGGCGGCCCACCGTGAGATGGGTCGTGAAGACCGTGGCCAAGACGATCGCCAGGATGCCGGAAAGAATGATGCCGACCTGCACATACCGGGTCGCAAAAAGCCCGGCCATCTCCTCTCGCGCCTCCTGCCTGATAAGGAGGAGCCACTTGTGGTCCTTCAGCCAGCTTCCCGCGTAGAAGACCTTCCCCCCCTCTCTGTCCTCCAGTTCCAGAAGGGTCGTTCTCCCGCCGAACATCCTCGTGTCCAGGCCGGACGGAGTGAGGATCTGGCCGCCGAAACGGGGCCGGGTCTGGTACACCCCCTGGTCGTTCACAATAAAGGCATCCCCCGTCCTTCCCACCTGGGCCGCACGCACAATGGCCCCGAAGACGGCCGGATCAATGGTAGCCCTCAGGATCCAGGTGTTCTGCCCCTCCTGGCGCCGAACGGCGATGATGAAATGGGGCAGTTGGCGGTAACCCAGGTAGACGTCACTGATGTAGACCCCCTTGCTCATCACCTCGCCGAACCATTCCTGCTGGTAGTAGTTCAGGCCCTTGAGTTCGTAGGGTCCCACGTAGGCCACATGCTGGCCGGCGTTGCTGATGACCCCCAGGTCCACAAAGGCGCCGGCCCGCACATTCATCACCGCAAAGATCTCGGAGAGATACCTCTCTTCGATCATGTCGTTGAAGGTGTGGGTGTCGGCCATACCCGCCAGGATGGCGGTTCTCTCCTTCAGAAAAAGATCCACGGCCTCGGCCTGGGCCCTGGATCGATACAGGATCTGTTCCTGGATCTTGGACCGGTACATCTGGGCGAACTGGTAGTAGATCGTCACGCCCAGCAGAAGGAGAGGGGTAAGAGAAACCACCAGGGTGACGGCAATGATTTTTCTCTGAAGGCTCAGAAAGATGGCGGTCTTCATAGCGGCAGGTGCTTCCCCTTTTCCATTTCACTCCGTGTCTCTGAGCGCTTTGCGAGAGACTTCAGGCTGATCAAACCGCCGGCCAGGACAGGAAGCGCCAGTAGCCGAAAATGGTCCAAAACCAGAGCACCAGCCAGGCCAGGATGGTCACAGGGAGACCGTATTTCATGAAATCCATCACATCCAGCAGCTTCTCCCCCGTCTCGGGGTCCCTTCCCATGCCGTAGGCAATGGCATTATTGGGGGTGCCCACGACCAGGAAGTTGGCAAAGGAGGACGAAAAGGCACAGGCCAGCCCGATCTTCCAGGCGTGCACGTTCGCGAGATCCGCCATGGGAAGGAAGATGGGACCCAGAGAGGCCACCGTGGCCCCGTCGCTCATGAAGTTGGTCATGACTCCTGTCAGCAGGCTCACGCCTATGGCCAGATTGTCTCCCTTGGCCAGAAAATCCGGCAGGGCACCCACAAAGACCTGGGCCAGCCAGAGGGCCCCTCCCGAGAACTTGAGGGCCACGCCCATGGCACATGCGGCCGCGTAGAGGCCCACCACGTCAAAGGCCACGCCCTCCTGCACGTCGTCCCAGGTGATGATTCGGGCCACAAACATGGCCATGACGGCATAGAGGGTAGGCCCCCCCAGACCGGCCTCTTCGCCCAGGAGGATCCAGGCGGCCACCAGGACGACAAGGATCACGGCCATGATCGCTTCCTTTCCTCCAAACTTGGGCATTCGCGCCACCTCGGCCTTCACCACCTCGCTCGGGTTCATCGCCTTCACCTGGAAGCGGGGTTTGCAGCGGATATACATGTAAGCGCCGATTACGGTGGCCATCAGGGGAACAAAGAGAAAACCGTATTTCATCCACTCCAGGAAGGAGATGGGCTTACCGTACCCCATCAGATAACCCACCATGATGGCGTTTCGGCCCCCGGCGGCCGGGGAACCGGGCCCGCCGTGGTTGGCGGCAAAGCAAATCCCCAGGAGCAGGAAGACCGCCAGTGCCCGGTCCTTTTCGATCCCGTACATTTTGCAGGTCACCTTGTAGACCCCCATCAGCACAGGGATCAGAAGGGCAACCAGGGCGTGCTCGGAGAGGAAGCTCGCCGACATCCCCAGCATGGGCAAAAAGACAAAGGCAAACGCCTTCGCGCTCTTGATGCGACTCAGGAGGATCAATCCGATCCTCTTGTCGAGACCCGTCTTGGC
>JAFGPH010000300.1 GCA_016926135.1 Deltaproteobacteria bacterium | reverse complement strand
TCCGCCCTCAAACTCGAGAAGATCACCATGTTCGTGATCCTCACCATGATCGTTCTGGTGGGGGCGCTGAATATCATCAGCACCCTGGTCATGGTTGTGATGGAAAAGAACAGGGATGTGGCCATTTTGAGGGCCATGGGCGCAAGCGCGAGAAGCATCATGTCTGTCTTCATGTTGCAGGGTCTCCTGGTGGGTCTGGTGGGAACCCTGGCAGGACTGGCAGCGGGCCTGGGAATCTGCCATCTCCTGGGGAAGTACAAGTTCATCAAGCTCCCCGCGGACATCTACTACATTTCCACCCTGCCGGTCAGGGTGGAGGCCCTGGATGTACTCTTCGTGACCCTGGCTGCCGTGCTCATCACCTTCCTGGCCACCCTCTACCCTTCCTGGCACGCCTCACGAATGAACCCGGTAGAGGCCCTGAGGTATGAGTAGGGTGCCGGCCCACAGGAGCATGGACTGTTGTTAGCGCTGGAGAACGTCCATAAGTCATTCAGGCACAACGGGAATCTCATAGAGGTGTTGAAGGGGATTGACCTCGTGGTCCGCCAGGGTGAAAGCGTGGCTGTCATTGGTGCATCGGGCGTGGGAAAATCCACCCTCCTCAACATCATGGGCTCCCTGGAACCCCCCACGGCAGGGCTCGTCCGATTCCAGGACCGGGTGCTCACGGAGTTGGATGAATCCGAGCTGTGCATGCTGAGGAACAGGGAGATTGGATTTGTGTTTCAGTTTCACCACCTTCTGCCTGAGTTCACCGCCTTGGAGAACACCCTCATCCCTGCCCTGATCGCCCGCCTGGGAGGGAGGTCCGCCCATGAGATGGCGGTGGACATCCTGGGGAAGGTGGGGCTGGGAAGGCGGCTGAATCATCGGACGGGAGAGCTCTCCGGCGGCGAGCAGCAGCGGGTGGCCATTGCCCGGGCACTGATCATGCGGCCGAAGATTCTGCTCGCCGACGAACCTACGGGCAATCTCGACACGGCCACAGGCGAGGGGGTGGGCGACCTTCTCCTTCAGCTCAACTCGGATCAGGGTCTGGCGATGGTCGTGGCGACACACAATCAGCGCCTTGCCGAAAAGTTGTCTAGACGGATGGAGATCATGGATGGGCATATACAAGAGGAAGGATCGAGATAGAGGAATGGATCGGTCTTGGTGCGCGGCCCGATGCTTCGGACCATGGATCCCGTGGGTCCTGGTTATGGTGGGGCTTGCCCTCAGCCCCCCCGGCATCCTGCAGGCGCAGGAGGCCAAGATCGTTGCCGTGCTGCCCTTCAGGGTCCATGCCCTCCAGCCCATGGACCAGCTGAGAGAACAGATCCAGGGCATGCTTACCGAACGGTTGGCCAAGGAGGGTCTCCGGGTGGTGAGTCCCGACGTGGTGAACAGCCACCCCCTGGCCCGCCTGCCCCTTACGGAGACCAAGGATGTGGTCACCCTCGGCAAGGACGTGAAGGCCGACTTCGTGATCCTGGGGAGCCTCACCCATGTGGGAAAGAAAATCAGCCTGGATCTGAAGGCCTTGGACGTAAGCTCCCGGAAACCTCCCTTTTCCCTTTTCATTGTGGAGGATGACGTGGACAGGCTCGCAGAGGCAACCGAGATGGCCGCCACAAACCTTTACAACCAGATCGCGGGCGTGGTCCAGATCGACTCCATCGTGGTGAGGGGGAACAGGCGTATTGAATCCGACGCCATCCTGGCCGTGCTTCAGTGCAAGAAGGGTGACCCGCTGGACCAGGAGAAGATCGACAAGGATCTGAGGGCCATCTTTGCCATGGGCTTTTTCAAGGACGTGAATATCGACACAGAGGACGGCCCCAAAGGAAAGGTCGTGGTCATCCACGTAAACGAAAAACCCTCCATTTCCAGCATCGGCTTCACCGGCAACCAGAAAGAAAAGGAGGAGGACCTCAAGAAAGAGTCGGGCATCAAGCTTTACGCCATTCTCAATCAGAGCGAAATCAAGCAGAGCATCAACCGTCTCAAGGAGTACTACCGTCAGAAGGGTTACTACAACGTGGAGATCCGGGATACGGTCAAGGAGCTTCCCAGCAATGAGGTCTCCCTGGTTTACGAGGTCGATGAGGGATCGAAGCTCTATATCACCAAGATCCTTTTCGAGGGCAACACCCAGTTTTCGGAAAGGAAACTCAAGGGACTCATGGAGACCAGCGAGAAGGGCCTTTTTTCATGGATCACCAAATCCGGCCTTCTGGACAAGAAGAAGCTGGAGTTCGACTGCCACAAGATCGCCTCCTTCTATCATAACCACGGCTATATCAAGGCGAAGACCGGGGAACCCGAGGTGAAGGTGGAGGAGACCGGGCTGACCGTCAGAATCCAGATCATCGAAGGCGATCAGTACATGGTGAACGAAGTCAGGGTGGAGGGTGAACTGCTCAAGCCCGAGGAGGAACTCCTGAAAAAGACGGCCATCAAGAAAGAAAAATACTTCAATCGGGAGGTGGTGCGAAAAGACAGCCTGGCCCTCAGAGAAATTTACGCAAACGAGGGATTTGCCTACGCCGAGGTGGTGCCGGTGACCAGGGAGGATGACAAGACCCATCAGGTCGATATCACGTACAAAATCACCAAGAACAAGAAGGTCCGTTTCGAGAGGATCAATATTGCGGGCAATACGGTCACCCGGGACAAGGTGATCCGCCGGGAACTGAAGGCCGTGGAGGGAAACACCTTCAGTGGGCATGATATGAAGAGGAGCATCCAGAACTTGCACCGGCTTGGGTTCTTCGACGACGTGGAGGTCCAGACCAAGAAGGGCAGCCAGGACGACCTCATGGTGCTCGACGTCAATGTCAAGGAGCGGCCCACAGGGTCCTTTTCCTTCGGTGCCGGATACAGCTCTTTTGACAACATGATCGCCACATTCAACATAGCCCAGAACAATCTCATGGGGCGGGGGCAGAAGTTGTCGGCCACAGCCTACATCGGAAGCAAAACGCAGCAATTCGATATCCGTTTCACGGAGCCGTGGCTGCTCGACAAGGACCTTTCCATGGATATCGACCTCTTCAATTTCAAGCGTCAGTGGTACGAGTATACGAAGGACAGTATGGGAGGCGCCCTCCGGTTCGCTTTCCCCATCGGCCTGGACGAATTCACAAAGGGATTCGCGGGATACGGTTACGAGGATGCGGATATCACCGATGTGTGGGATCACGCAGCCTATGCGATCCAGGACATGAAAGGGCGAAACGTGACGAGCAGCGTCACCCTCGGGATCCGCCGCAACTCCAAGGACAGGCCCTGGGATACCCGTGAGGGATCTCTCAACAGCATTTCCTTTGAGTACGCAGGGGATCCCCTGGGTGGGACAGTGGCCTTCGAGAAATACCTGGCCACGACATGCTGGTATTTTCCCATGCCGTGGAACACCGTTCTTATGGCCCAGGGGCGATGGGGTTATGTGGAGCAGCGGGAGGCGGACGGAAAACTTCCCGTTTACCAGAAGTTCCGGATTGGAGGCATCAATACGATTCGAGGTTTTGATGATTATGACGTCTCCCCTAAGGACCCTGCAACCAATGACCCCATCGGGGGAGAATGCATGCAGATTTACAACCTGGAATACCGGTTCCCCCTCTTCAAGGAGCAGGGAATCAAGGGGCTCGTGTTCTTCGATGTCGGCAACTCCACCACCAAGGATGACGGTTTCACCTTCAGTGATATCAAGAAGTCGGTCGGCACCGGCATGCGCTGGTATTCTCCGGTCGGGCCGCTCCGGCTGGAATACGGGTGGGTGATCGGCCCCGAAGGGGATGACCCTTCCGGAAACTGGCACTTCTCAGTAGGGGGAGTCTTTTAGTCGCAGGTGGGATGCCCCGATTTCTCAAGGGCGGTCCCGATCATTTCACAGTCAGCACAGGGGGTGGAGATGAGACGTTTCATACTGTTTCTCTTTTGCGGATGTTTCATGTTCTTCATGGCAGCAGAGGCCTTCGGCGCCCCTGCCACCAAAATCGGCGTGGTGGATATACAGAAATTCCAGAAGAAGTCCAAGTCGTTTCAGAGCATCAGCGCCAAGGTAAGGAAAAAGTTTGAAGCCATTCAGAAGCGGCTGGAGGATGAGCGAAATACGCTCCAGAAGCTGGAGGAGGACTACAAGAAGCAGAGCATGATGCTGAGCCTGAACGCCCAGGAGGACAAGAAGAGGGAGCTGGAGAAAAAGAAGAGGTACTACAAATATCTCGTGGAGGACCTTACCGACGAGATGAAGGATTTGGAGGCGGAGACCACGAGGCAAATCGGCAAGGAACTGGAGAAGGTCGTCGAGAAGCTCGCCGAAAAAGAGGGCTACACCATGATCCTGGAAAAGAGGACCCTGGGGCTCGTTTACTACAATGATGCCATCGATATTACGGATCGTGTGGTCGAGGCCTATGACGCTGCAAGGCCTAAGGAAAAGGAATAGAATCACTGGAGAGGCCGTTGAAGCTGACACTCAGGCAGATCGCGGAACACGTCTCCGGGGAAGTGACAGGGGACGCCGATATCCTCATCAGCGGGATTAGCTCCCTGGATGAGGCATCCCCCGGGGAGATTTCCTTTTACATGGATCCCCGTTACAAGGATGCCCTGAAGGGCACCAAGGCGTCCGCCATCCTCGTCTCTCAGAGAAGCGAACTCTACCAGGGTCCCCAGGTCATCGTCCCCAATCCTGCCCTTTCCTACGCCAGGGTTGCCGTTCTTTTCTCGCCCGCCCTGCCCAGGGTTCCCGGCGTGAGCCCCGGGGCCGTGATCCACGACACCAGCCGGATCGGTGAGAACGTTTCCATCTACCCCCTCGCTTACGTGGGAGAGGAAGCCGTGATCGGGGGCGGCACGACCCTCTTCCCCGGCGTCTATGTAGGAGACAGGGCGCGCATAGGCAGGGACACGGTCATCCACCCCAATGTCACTATCATGCCCGGCTGCACGATCGGCAACAGGGTCATCCTCCATGCGGGGACCGTTGTGGGCAGCGACGGCTTCGGTTTTGTGTGGGACGGTGCAGAAAGGGTGAAGATCCCGCAACTCGGCACGGTGCAGATCGACGACGACGTGGAAATAGGGGCCAACAACGCCATCGACCGCGCCGCCCTGGGCAAGACCTGGATCCAGCGGGGCGTCAAGACAGACAATCTCGTCCAGATCGCCCACAATGTGGTCATCGGCGAGGATTCCGTCATCGTGGCCCAGACGGGCATATCCGGGAGTTCACGGGTGGGCCGTCGGGCGATCGTCGGGGGGCAGGTGGGCATCAGTGATCACGTCGAGATCGGGGATCGGGTGATGATCGGCTCCCAGTCCGGCGTGGCCAAATCCATTCCGGCAGGGGAAGTCGTCTCCGGTACACCCACGATGCCTCACAGGCTGTGGCTCAAGACCCGGAGCCTGATCACCCGCCTGCCCGAGTTCCAGGATCGCCTCAAGTCCCTTGAAAAACGGCTGGCGGAACTGGAACGGGGACTCAACCGGGATGAACGGTGAAGCCCTGTTCTTTTTAGGCCCACCTGCCGCCCCGGAATTCCGCCGAGAGGTCTGATTGTGATCACGTTGCCCTTGCACTACGAAGACATCACCCGAATCCTGCCCCATCGATACCCCTTTCTGCTGGTGGACAGGATCACCGAACTGGAACCCCACAAGAGGGTTGTGGGGATCAAGAATGTTTCGGCCAACGAACCCTTTTTCCAGGGCCACTTTCCCGGGAATCCCATCATGCCGGGGGTGTTGATCATCGAGGCCATGGCCCAGGTGGGCGGCGTGCTGGCGCGGCTGTCCAGGCCGGAGGTCATGGAAAAGGAAAGCGGCGGCAACATCTTCTTCATGGCCATGGACAAGGTCAAATTTCGAAAGCCCGTGGTGCCGGGAGACCAGATCGTGTTCGAGTGCGAGGCCCTTCGCACAGGATCCCGGGTCTGGAAAATGGCCGGTAAGGCCTATGTGGCCGGGAGCCTGGTAGCAGAGGCGGAACTCCTGGCCACCATCGGTTGAGCCCTGAGGAGGCAGATCGCGTATGGAGATCCACCCCACGGCCGTCGTGAGCGCCCATGCCGAACTGGCAAAGGGTGTTCGCGTCGGCCCGTACGTCATCATCGGTGAGCACGTCGCCATTGGGAAGGACACCGTCATCGGTTCCCACACCGTCCTGGAAGGGCATACCCGTATCGGCGAACGGAACAGGATCTACCCCTTTGTCACCCTTGGAACTCCTCCCCAGGATGTCGGTTACCGGGGGGAAGAAACGCGGGTGGTCATCGGAGACGAAAACATCATCCGGGAATACGCCACCGTCCACAGGGCGACCACCAAGCAGGACTGGGTCACCACGGTGGGCCATCGAAACTACATCATGGCTTACGCCCATGTGGCGCATGACTGCCGACTGGGCAATGGGATCATCCTGTCCAATGTGACGACCCTGGGAGGGCACATTCAGGTGGACGATTACGCCATCCTGGGCGGCCAGGCGGCCGTCCACCAGTTCGTGAGGATCGGGGCCTATGCCTTTGTGGGCGGCAAGAGCGGCGTCGACAGGGATGTCCCCCCCTTCATGATCACGGCGGGTGAAAGGGCCAGGCTGTACGGTTTGAACCGGAAGGGTCTCAGCCGCCACGGCTTCTCCCGGGAGACGATCGACGGCCTCAAGAAGGCCTACCAGATCATATGGCGCGACAACCGGCACTTACACGAAGGGATCCGGCAGGTGAGGCAGGAAATCCCCACCTTTCCCGAATTGGAGATGCTGCTCTCCTTCCTGGAGGGGTCCAAGCGGGGGGTCCTGAGGTAGGAATGAGCCGGAAGACTCTCTTGCCGGAGACGAAATGCCTGAAAAGCAACCACCCTTAGGCCTGATTGCCGGTGGCGGCCAGTTTCCCTTTCTGGTTGCGGAGGCTGCCAGGAAACAGGGATTCCGGGTGTTCGCGGTTGCCCATCACGGCGAGACGGACCCCGCCCTCTCCGAGAGGGTGGACGAGATTCTCTGGATAAAGCTCGGCCAGCTCGGTCGCCTGATCCGCTCCCTCAAGAAAAGGGGTGTCCCGAGGGCCGTCATGGCCGGCACGATCACCAAGAAGAGGATGTTCGAGAATGTGTTACCCGACCTGAAGGGGCTGCAGGTCATGTCCAGGTTGGCCGTATTCCACGATGACGATATCCTGAGGGCCGTCGCGGATGAACTGGCAAAGGCGGGAATCGAGATTGTGAGTTCCGCCCAATACCTTCCCGATCTCATGGCCCCTCCCGGCTGCCTCACCCGGAGGAAACCCGGCAAGGCCGAAGAGGAGGATATCCGGTTCGGCTGGAGGGTGGCCAAGGAACTCGGACGCCTGGACATCGGCCAGTGTGTCGTGGTGAGGGGGAAGACGGTCCTGGCCCTGGAAGCCATTGAGGGAACGGATGAGGCCATACGGAGGGGGGGGAGCCTGGCCAGGGAAAAGGCCGTGGTGGTGAAGGTGAGCAAACCCCACCAGGACCTCCGCTTTGATGTTCCCTCCGTGGGTCTGGGGACCGTGATGGTCATGTCTGAGGTCAAGGCCGCCGTGCTGGCCGTGGAGGCAGGGAAGACATTCCTGTTTGA
>JAFGPH010000299.1 GCA_016926135.1 Deltaproteobacteria bacterium | reverse complement strand
TTCATCAATCTTTACGGCTGCAAGATCGATGACGAGACCCGGATCGGTCCTTTTGTGGAGGTCCAGAAGAACGCCTTCATCGGGAAACGCTGCAAGATCCAGAGCCACGCCTTTATCTGTGAGGGCGTGACCATCGAAGACGAGGTGTTTGTCGGCCACGGTGTCATGTTCATCAATGACAAGTACCCCAGGGCCACGGCAGACTCGGGCGGACTCCAGACCGAGGCGGACTGGGAGGTGGTGCCCACACTCGTCAGGCGGCGGGCCTCCATAGGGTCGAACGCCACGATTTCGTGCGGCGTGACGATTGGTGAGGAGGCGATCGTAGGTGCGGGCAGCGTGGTGATCAGGGACGTTCCGGACAAGACCATCGTGGCTGGAAATCCGGCCAGGGTGATCAGAAAGCTGGGAGGAGATGCCTGACAGAAGCAAAGACTGGTTTGTGCAGGCAGAGCGGGACCTGGAACAGGCGGAGGCATCCCAGCGGGACAAGCGCCATGAATGGGCGTGTTTCGCTGCCCAGCAATCAGCCGAGAAAGCCGTCAAGGCCTTGCATCTTTCATTGGGCCAGGAGGCATGGGGGCATGTGGTTGCCAAGCTTCTCCAGGAACTGCCCACGTCCATACCTGAATCCTTGATCGAGAAAGCCAAGGTCCTCGACAACTTCTACGTCCCGACCAGGTACGCAAACGGTCACCCCGACGGTGCTCCATTCGAGCATTACGGCCCCCTTCAGAGCGGAGATGCCATCAAGTATGCCGGTGAGATCCTTGACTTCGTCCGTGCTCAGATGGCCGGGTAGGCAGACGGTCGACCAAGCCTTCCGGGTTTGGGCGGTGAAACAGGCGAAGAACCATCCGGAACTGCTGCGACTGGGCTACTTCGGTTCTTATGCCCGAGGGGATTGGGGTGTCGGGAGCGACCTCGACATCCTCGCCGTTGTGAGGGAGTCGCCGGAGCGTTTTGACCGCCGGAGTCTCTCCTGGGAACTGACCGACCTTCCCGTGCCTGCCGAGATCGTTGTTTACACGGGGGAGGAGTGGGCGAATCTGATGAAGGAGAACGGGTTATTCGGGAATACCGTCATGAACGAGACGGTTTGGATCATAAGGAATGATAGCCCCGCTAGCCCCAGTGACCCTGCGGCAGCGATACCTCCCGCAGGAGAGCGCTCATTTGCCCCGTTTCCATCAGGGCAAAAGAGGAGGGGCTTCCGGGGGAGTCTCGAGGGGGGTTGAAAGGCGGCTCGGACTGCGACAGGAATCCCGAGACAAGCACGAAATCCGAATACCCAATGACCGAAACAACGACCAGTCAAACTGTTTTGAATTTTTGTATTTGAATTTGTTTCGAAATTCGGGCTTCGATATTCGAATTTGGATCGAGCAGCAGTCAGTTGCCTCAAGCGAAGCGAAGCGGGGTTTTACTCGATCAGAGCGATCCTAATGCCTCGAAGTGAACGAGGCCTGCCAGCTTTCCAGCCCTCTCCCTTCAAGTGTAGCGGCTCTGCGGTCGAAACTGAACCCATGAAAACGAGCGATTCACTCAGACAACTAGCGCAGGAATTCCATTTGTCCGAGATGTATGTCTTCGGCAGCAGAGCAGGGGATATTCTGGCCATGCGAGAAGGACTCTCCCCGGAGAGGCGCCACCCTGCCTCCGACCTGGACATTGCCGTGGAGCCGGTGCCGGGTCACGGGCTGTCTCTAAAGGAGAAGGCCCTGCTCGCCATGGCCCTGGAGGATCTCTTCGGTATTCCCAGGGTTGACCTGGTCGTTCTTTGCGAGGCGGACCCCTTCCTTGCACTGGAAATCATCAGGGGGGAACTCCTTTATTGCACTGACGAAGATGTGCAGGCTGAGCACGAGCTGGAAATCCTCCGACGGGCAGGCGACCTGCTTCCGTTCAAGGAAGAGCGCATCAGGATGGTGCTGGAGGAAGGGGCCCGATGACGAAGACCGGTCGTATCCGCTCAGCCATAGTGGCCGAAAGGGTGGCCTGGATCCGGAAAATGCTTGACGGAGTCCAGGGCCTTCCCCTGGCCGACTATAATCAATTTAAACAGGATCCAAGGAACCCGGCCGCAGCCGACTCCTGCCTGAGGCGTGCCCTGGAGGCCTTACTGGACCTTGGCAGGCACATCCTGGCCAAAGGCCACGGCCGGCCTGTAGTCGAGTACAAGGAGATCGCGGAACGGCTTCACCAGGTGGGGGTCCTGAGCGCCGAAGACAGTGCTCGACTGCGCACCCTTGCCGGGTATCGTAACCGCATGGTCCACTTCTATCACGAGATCTCCGAAGGGGAGCTCTACGAGATTTGCACACGGGATCTGGGGGACATCGAACGCGTTCTGGATGCCGTACTGACCTGGATCGGCAAAAACCCGGACAAAGTGGATAGAGCGCTGTGAAGACGAAAATTGTCTCATAAAGAGAGTCCCTGCATTCTATATTCCCATGCATTCACTCAGTTCTCAGTCCCGGGTTCTCACCCATGAACATCGAAATCCTCAATCCCCTGGAAATCCCTGACTGGGACGATCTGCTCCT
>JAFGPH010000298.1 GCA_016926135.1 Deltaproteobacteria bacterium | reverse complement strand
GGTCGGGGGGTGGTCGCTCAGGGCTGCAACGCATCTTTCTCCTCTGCCCCTTACCGCCCCCGTGATGTTGAAATTTTTTTCTGGACAGGGACAGGGAATGAACCCCTTTTCGGGCACTCCCCCCTGGGGCTGCTTCTGGAAAACGCAGAATAACGGTCCCGTTCCGGAAGGCACCCCGGAAATCGTTGCGGCCTGGACGACCACCCCCCGACCGCCTTGAGCACACACGGACGTTGTAAAGGATCCGTTGAGACACCACACTAGCTGATCCCCACCTTCCTGAGTTCCTCCATGAGGGCGGTCTTGGGCATGAAACCCTGGCGACGAGCCACTTCCTTGCCGCTGGAATCAAAGAAGACCAGGGTCGGCATGACCTGAATCCGATACTCTGCGGCAAGGGCCTGGTACTTGTAGATGTCGATCACCAGGACCTCCAGTTTCCCTTCCTGTTCCTTCCTGATTTCCTGGAGAATGGGTCTCAGTTGCCGGCAGGGGATGCAGGAATTCGATCCGAAATCGACCAGGACCGGCCTGCCGCTCTTGAGTGCCTTGGCGAGATCCTCCTCCGTGTTGGTGGAGGTATCGGCCGATTTGGAAGCGAGTCCTTTCAAGCGCTCCTGGTTGATCTCGACGGCTGCGTTGCTCCGAAGCCCTTCCAGGAAACGGGCATACTCCTCCTGCTGTTTTTGCTGCCGGATGATCCCCTCGATCATGGGCGCCATCTCTTCAAGGGTCTTCCCTTCCAGTCTGTCCTTGTAGACTTCGTAGAAGGCTCCTACTTCCTCCTTGCTCACCGTAGGTGGAGAGGAAAATTTCTTTTGCAGGAACTCCTGAAGCAGCGCCTCCTCACCCTTCTCTTCCTTGCCCGATTGAAGACCTTGCTTCCTGGCCTCCTGGAGCACCAGCGCCCTCATGATCATCATGTCGAGAAACTTGGCAGGGTCTTCCTTGAACATTCCTCGGGTTGGTTCCTCGATCTTCTCAATCTCCTGCACGAATTGATCCACCGTGATCTTTTCGCCGTTCACGCTGGCAAGCGCTTTTCCGCTGTCCTTGCCGCCCAAATACAAATAGGAGAGGGCGCCTGCCACCAATACAAGCAAGGCCCCCCCAACAAGAAAAACCTTGATTTTCACATCGCCTCCTTATGAAGGGGTTTCACCGCCTCGACGTATGCCGAAAACACCACTTGCTCCGCACCTTCCCCCACGTTCCATCCCCGGATGATCTTCTCGCTCTGTTCCTTGGGGGTGATGACAATCTCCTTGAAACCCAGGTCGGAGAGAATCTGTTTCACCTCGCCGGGTGAAATGGCCCCCGCCACTCAGCCCGTGTAGGCAACCGGGTTGTTCCTGAGCGCTTCGGGAATCTCTCCGGAGCGCAGGATATCGGAGATCACGATGCGGCCCCCCGGCTTCAGGGATCGATGGATCTCCCTGAAGACGGCGGCTTTGTTCGCGGAGAGGTTGATCACGCAGTTGGAGATGACCGCATCCACGGAATTGTCCCCAACCGGGAGTCTCTCGATTTCCCCCAACCGGAAGTCCACGTTGGTGATGTTCAGCTTTTCGGCATTATCCTTTGCCTTCCGGACCATCTCCCGGGTCATGTCCACCCCGATCACCTTTCCCGACTCCCCCACCCGCCTGGCAGCCAGGAAGGCATCGAACCCTGCGCCGCTTCCCAGGTCCAGCACGGTCTCGCCCTGTTTCAGGGCTGCCCGGCTGATGGGGTTCCCGCAGCCCAGTCCGAGGTTGGCTTCGCCTGGTGCCAGAGAAAGATCCTCTTCTGCATAATCGAGAACCTTTCCCATCTCCTGGATGGTGACGACGGGAGAGGCGCTACCGCAGCACGAAGGCGCACATCCCCCGGCACTTCTTTTTGCGATGGTTGCGTATTTTTCAATGACCAGACCGCGGATCTTGTCCTGGGAGTCTTCCATTTCTTTCCTCGCCACATTTGCATGAGCTACTTCTTCTCGATCCATTTCTTCACATCTTCCTTGTTGACAATCTTGCCCACGCTTTTGACCTCTCCGTCCACAACGACTGCCGGGGTGCCGAACACCCCGTAGGAGGCGATCTTCATCGTATCCGTCACCTTCTCCACGTTTGCAGCCACACCCGCCTCGGCTACCGCCGCCTTCACATTTTCCTCGGTTTGCTTGCACCTGGGACAACCGGGCCCCAACACCTTAATTTCCATGGTTTCCTCTCCTTTCACGCCTGTTTTCCCGCGTTGGACTCGCTCAGCCACTCTTTGAGTTTGCTCCTCGGCGGCACCTTGCCCACCGATTTCACCTTGCCGTTGATGATCAGGGCCGGTGTCCCCATGACCCCGTATTTGCCGATTTCCTTGATATCCCTCACGTGCTCGACATCGGCGGCGATCCCCGATTCGGACATGACCGACATCAACTCCTGCTCCAGCCTGTCGCACTGGGCGCACCCAGGCCCAAGGACCTTGATCTCCAGCCCTTCGAAATGGTCCTCCGCCGTGGGCTTTCCGGTGAATCTCCGAAACTCACGAACAAAAGCCCTCTTGTAGCTTTCCCTGGCGCCACTGGGGATGTAGTTTCTCTGCCGGAGCCGTTGGACGAGTTCTTCCCCCACTTCATCATCAGACCGATCGGTGAATTTTTCGGCCATTTCCTCCATAACCGGCCTGAGACCTATAATTCCCACTGAAGAGGTGTCCACCCTGATCTGTGCGACATCGTCCTGTCCCATGAGTTGCCTCCGTTCTGTTTCACCGCAAAGGCGCAAAGCTCGCAAAGATTCTTTGTGTCTTCACAGCAGAGGGAAGAAATGGTTCTTTGCGTCCTCTGCGCCTTTGCGGTGAGCCATTAGCCCGCTATCGAACCATAAACCATCCCTGCAATGGTAGATAGGACCACGATGATGCAGCAAAAGACAAACGTCTTCCTCACCCCCATCACCCCGCCGATCACCAGCATATTGGGAAGGGAGAGGGCAGGGCCGGCCAGGAGAAGAGACAGGGCAGGGCCCTTGCCCATACCCGCACCGATAAGGCCCTGAAGGATGGGAACCTCCGTGAGGGTGGCAAAGTACATAAGAGCGCCGGCTACCGAGGCAAAGAGATTGGCCCACAGGGAATTCCCTCCCACCAGGCCCTGGATGTAGTGCTCGGGGATCAAGGCCTCGTGGCCGGGTCTGCCCAGCATGAAACCCGCCACCAGGACACCTCCCCCCAGCAGGGGGAAGATCTGTTTCATGAATCCCCAGGTGGATTCAACCCAGGTCCGCCTTTCCTCTTTCATGAACCATTTCTTGAGCATGAGGCCAAGGATGATCAACAGGGCCGTTGTGATGTACCACTTGACGGCAAAGATAGCGGGCCATAGTCCCGTCGATCCTTCCTCTGGCCTTGCAAAGGCGGCGAAGATGAGGATGAGGACCAAGGTGAGCACAAAGAGGCTGTCCTGGGTCAGGGTCCGTTGTTTCTCGCCTTCATCGGGCAGGTAGATTTGACCCGCTGTGCGGGCCGCGTCATCCTTGCGAAAGATGAAGGCCATCAACAGCCCTGTGATCACCGCGAAGAGGATCGCCCCCACGGCCCTGGCCACACCAAGCTGCCACCCCAGGATTCTGGCTGTGAGCACAATGGCGAGCACGTTGATAGCCGGGCCTGAGTAGAGAAAGGCCGTGGCCGGACCGATCCCGCCCCCTCTCATGTAGATCCCGGCAAAGAGGGGCAACACGGTGCAGGAGCACACGGCAAGGACCGTCCCGGATACGGAAGCCACGGAATAAGAGAGTATTTTGCGGGCTGTGGCCCCGAAGTACTTGAGCACGGATGCCTGGGATACAAATACGGCGATGGCCCCGGCAATAAAGAAGGCGGGGATCAGGCAGGTTAACACGTGCTCCCTGGCGTACTCCTGGATCATCATGAATGCCTCAATGCCGGAGCGACGGATCAGTGGGTGGGACCAGGGCACGTAATAGGCCGCCAGAAATGTCATTATGATAAGGAGTAGCTTCGTGCGTTCTTTCATGATTTCTTCACATGTCTTTCAATAGCCATATTCCTATTTAACTATTTAATATGGGCAAATTTTTTTGAGGACTATTTACCGCATACCTCCTCCCTTCGAATGAAGGGGATCTTCTTCACCAGTTCCT
>JAFGPH010000297.1 GCA_016926135.1 Deltaproteobacteria bacterium | reverse complement strand
GCCCGTACCCGTCCTTTGACATCTGAGGAAGCCGAAATCCTTGCAAAGGCGCTTCGGAAACATGAACCCTGGCTCGAATGGGCAGGCAAGCAGGAGAAGAAGTCCTTTGAGGTTGATCCAGTTGCCCTGCACATTCATGAGAGGATCTCTGCCCAGGCCATACTGAAAGTGCTCGCCCGCGAGGATGTTCAGCGAAGTCTATTTGCCGACCCACAACTGGAATACCGGAAGGCCGTCCAGTTTTACCAACACGACGTGGACTGGTCCAACCGCATGATCCTGGGGGATTCCCTCCAGGTCATGGCAAGCCTTGCCAAGAGGGAGGGTCTGGCCGGCAAGGTGCAGATGATCTATATGGACCCGCCTTATGGCATCAAATTCTCCTCCAACTTCCAGCCTGAAATCGGCAAACGGGACGTGAAGGATAAAGAGAGCGACCTAACCCGCGAACCTGAGATGGTCAAAGCTTACCGGGACACGTGGACGCTCGGCGTCCACTCCTATCTAGCCTATCTCCGTGACCGTTTGATCCTGTGCAAAGAACTTCTCTCTGACTCAGGAAGCATCTTTGTCCAGATTGGAGAGGAAAATGCGCATCGCATTAGACTCCTGATGGACGGTGTCTTCGGCGCACACAATATTGTTTCGCTTATTGCATTTCAGACTACCAGTGCAAGCGCGTCGGGCAAGTTGGATTCTGTCTATGACATGCTTCTCTGGTACGCGCGAGACAAGAACCAGCTCAAGTACCGGCAGGTTTATGAAAGTAAGTCGCCAGATGGCCATATCCCCAGCGCTTACAATAAGGTTTATCTTCCATGGGGTGAATCGATGGGCGCTTCGATGGCCAATCGGGTCAGACCTACCGTTTCCGATCTGCGCCTGTACGCTCTCGACAACATTACAAGCAGTAGACCTGCGGGTGAAGGTGACGTCAAGGAGTTTTCATTCGGGGGTCGAGTCTTCACTCCGGGCAGAGGGACATTCAAGACGGACGAGCCCGGCCTAACGAGGCTTGCGAAAAGTGGAAAAATCGAGGCAACAGCGGATAGAATTGGGTATGTTCGATACGTGGATGACTTCCCTGCTATTCCTATCGCGAATATCTGGACGGATACAGTCTCAAGCTTCATGCCTGACAAGATCTACGTGGTCCAGACAAATAGAAAGGTGATAGAGCGCTGCATCCTGATGGCAACAGACCCTGGCGACTTGGTCCTGGACCCCACGTGCGGGAGTGGGACAACCGCCTACGTTGCTGAGCAGTGGGGAAGGCGATGGATCACGATAGACACCAGTCGGGTGGCGCTGGCCCTTGCGCGACAGCGCCTGCTGACTGCCTCATTTCCTTACTACCGAGTCAAAGATGAAACACCCACCCGCGACCCCTCCCGTCAAGGGAGGGGGGATACATCGGGTGGTCGCTCCCGTGAAGGCATTAGAATCGAGGTTTCCCCTCCCCTGGCGGGAGGGGATCAAGGGGTGGGGGAAGAGAGGCAGATGCCAAACAACCCTGGCAAAGGCTTCAATTACAGGACCGTTCCTCACATCACCCTGAGGAGCATTGCCCAAAACGTGGCCCTTGATCCAATCTTTGCAAGGCATGAACTCCTCCTTGAGGGGAGATTGAAGAAACTCAATGCAGCCCTGAAGAAGGTGACTCCTTCCTTGCGTCAGAAGCTTCTGGCTAAGCTCGCGGCCAAGGAGCGGGCAGAGGGTAAAAAGGCCATCACAGACGGGGACCGGAGGCGCTGGCAATTGCCCAAGGATGAATGGAAGGAATGGGAGATTCCCTTCGACACGGACGAAGACTGGCCTGCTGAACTGAAGACTGCTCTTACCGAGTACCGCAATGCGTGGCGTGCCAAGATGGATGAAGTGAACGCCTGCATAGCGGCGAATGCTGAACAAGAAGAGCTTGTGGACCAACCCGAGGTGGTGCGGGTGGTGTCACGTGTATCCGGTCCTTTTACCATGGAAGCGGTGATGCCCATCGAGCAGTCCCTTCTGGAACCATCCCCTATCGGCGGGGAACCGGAAGAATTGGAGACTTTTGGCGAGCACACCCCTCCCGCCATCCAAGAGGAGCCTGCCAACGCCGAGGCATACCTGGACAAGATGTTGCGGCTGCTGAAGGCGGACGGAGTCCGTTTCCCCAATAACAAGATCCTGCAATTCTCACGGCTGGAGAGATACTCTGGCGAATATCTCCACGGTGAAGGAGAATGGCAGACTGAAAACGGTCAGGTGCGAAAAGTGGCAGTATCTTTCGGGCCTGAATTCGGTCCCGTCACTGCCTTTCAGGTGGAAAACGCCATACCCATGGCCGCTCGGAGGGGCTTCGATGATCTGGTTTTTGCAGGGTTTTCTTTCGATGCGGCGGCCCAGGCCATCATCCAGGAAGACCCAAACCCCAAAATTCGCTGCCACCTAGCCCACATCCGGCCCGATGTGAACATGGGCAGACTGCTAAAGGAAACACCGAACAGCCAGCTCTTCACGGTCTTCGGCAGTCCAAGGACCAACCTGAGACAGGTGGACGATGGCATGTACGTGGTTGAGATGGAAGGCGTGGATATCTACAACCCTGTGGACAACACGATTCTGCCCACCAGCGCAAACAAAGTGGCTGCGTGGTTCCTGGATACGGATTGGGACGGCAGGACATTTTGCATAACTCAGGCCTTTTTCCCGGACAAGAGCGCCTGGGCAAAGATCGGGCGCAGCCTCAAGGGCGTGATCGATGAAGAACGATTTGCAGCATTGAGCGGCACGGTCTCCCTTCCCTTTCCACCGGGCAAGAAGGGCTGGGCGGCCGTGAAGGTAATCGATCCGAGGGGGAACGAGGTGATGAGCCTACACCGGCTGCCAGGCAAGGGAGGTGCGGGGTATGAACAAGAATGATCAAGACCCCCTGCCCATTCAGCCGGTCAGCAAACCCATCCTTTGCAGCCCGTACTTCGAACCAACGGCACACTGGGTTTATGACACAAAAACAGGCGCGGCCTCCAGGTTGGACGGAAGACGGCCCGCCTCTTACTGGTACAAGACCCAAAAGACCGGCACGGTACAGAAGACATTCGCCTTCATAGCCGAGGAAGAACGGGACGACTTGCCCCTGATCAACCTTCTGCGCGAGGACGTGAAGCGGTGGCGGGGAGCCAATTACGAGAGCGCCACGCCGGTAACCAAGCAACTGCTTGCCCACTGGGGAAGAGCGGACCGGAGGCGCCGCCTCTTCTTCTGTCAACTGGAGGCAGTTGAGACCGTCATCTATCTCCGGGAGATCCTGGCAGCAGGTAAGAAGCCCCGATGGTCACCAAGACTCACCATTGAGGACTACCACAGGCTCTGCAACGGGGAAAAACCATCCTTTGTCACCGAGACGCGCCTGAGCCTATTCCCGACCCTGATCGACAAACCTAATGAACCCGGACTTGACCCCCTGATGCGCCATGGCTGCAAGATGGCCACGGGGAGCGGTAAGACGGTTGTCATGGCCATGCTGATCGCCTGGGCCTTCTGCAACAGGGGCCGTGTGCCGGGCGATGATCGGTTCCCGTCCGCGGCACTGGTAGTGTGCCCGAATCTCACGATCAAGGAACGGTTGCAGGTGCTGAGGCCGGACAACAAGGACAATACCTACTATGACGAATTCGACCTGGTCCCCTCCCAACTGCGACCCCTTCTGAATGACGGGAAGGTGGTCGTCACGAACTGGCATCTGTTCCTCCCTGAATCACCTCATAGCGAAGGGGGCAAGAGCTATGCGGTTGTGGATAAGGGCGAGGAGAGCCCGGTGGCCTTCTCTAACCGTATCCTGGGGGAACTTTATGACCGGGCGCCTATCATGGTGCTGAATGATGAGGCACATCATGCGTACCGTCCT
>JAFGPH010000041.1 GCA_016926135.1 Deltaproteobacteria bacterium | reverse complement strand
GTGGCCTCCACAAAGAGGAGGTCTCCGCCTGCAGGGGTCCAGGCCATGCCTGTCGCCACGCCGGGTAAGGATGTCCTCTCCTCGATGTCCGACGAGAACCTGGGAGCCCCCAGGTACCCTTGAACCCGAGCCGGGGTGAGCACGAATCGCCCCTTGTCTCCGGCTGCGATCTTTCTTGCCACACCTCTACACAGGGCGCCGATCTCCCTCTCCAGGTTCCGGACTCCCGCCTCACGCGTGTACTCGCGGATGATTTTCTCCAGGGTTCCCTTGGTCAGAGAGGCCTGACTTCGGGCCAGGCCGTGTTCCCTGATCTGTCTCGGGATGAGGAACCGTTTCGCAATATGCACCTTCTCGTACTCAGTGTACCCGGGCAGTTCCAGCACTTCCATCCTGTCCAGGAGGGGGCCCGGAATGGTGTCGAGCTGATTGGCCGTGGTGATGAACATGACCCTGGAGAGATCGAACTCCACCTCCAGGTAGTGATCCGAGAAGGAGAAGTTCTGCTCGGGGTCCAGCACTTCCAGCAGGGCGGAGGCAGGGTCTCCGCGGAAGTCCGCCCCCATCTTGTCGATCTCGTCCAGCATGAAAACGGGGTTGTTCGAACCGGCCTTCTTGAGACCGTGGATGATCCTCCCGGGAAGGGCACCCACGTAAGTACGCCGGTGGCCGCGGATCTCAGCCTCGTCTCTCACCCCACCCAGGGATATGCGGACGAACTTGCGGCCCATGGCCTCGGCGATGGAACGCCCGAGACTGGTTTTCCCTGTCCCCGGTGGCCCCACGAGGCACAGGATCGGGCCTTTGTGGGAGGGATTGAGTTTCCGCACGGCCAGGTACTCGATGATCCTCTTCTTGACCTTCTGCAGGTCATAGTGGTGCCGGTTCAGAACCCTCTCCGCCCTCTTGAGGTCGAGCATATCCCGCGTGCCCTCGGACCAGGGCATGTCCAGGAGCCAGTCCAGATAGTTCATGGAGACGGTGTACTCCGAAGAGGAAGGGTTCATCTTGGAGATCTTTTCGATCTCCTTGTCCGCGATTTTGTGTGCGGCCTCGGGCAACCCCTTTTTTCCCAGCCTCTCCTTCAGTTCCTGAGTCTCCGGTGACGCCTGCTCGTTCACGCCCAGCTCTTTCTGGATCGCCTTGAGCTGCTCCCTGAGGTAGTATTCACGCTGGGTCCTGTCGATTCCCTTCTGGACCTGGCTCTGGATCTGCTGACCCATCTTTCCGATCTCCAGCTCCTCGTTCACGAAGAGGGTCAGTTTCTCCATGCGGGCCTCCACGTCCAGACACTCCAGGACCTCCTGTTTCTTGCGGCGGTCGATGCCGATGTAGGAAGCGATCATGTCGGCCAGGGTGGATGCATCATCCACCTGTCGGCAGAGATGCGCGATCTCCTTCGGAAGGTAAGGAGAAATCTTCACCAGTTCGGTGAACTGCTTCATTAAGTTTGCTTTCAGCGCGTCCAGCCTCTGGCCCTCTTTGAGCACATCACGGAGCCTCTGAACCCTTGCCAGAAAATAGGGATCCCGTGAAACCATCTCGCCCAGCACGCCCCGCCACAGTCCCTGCACGAGCACGACAGTTCCTTCCTCCCCGTTGCTGCTGACCTTGACGACCGAGGCTACCGTCCCCACGGATGGCAGGGATAACTCAGGTGCCTCTACGTTTTCCCCCCCCCGGCGTGCGACCACAAGGACCTGTTTGTCCTTTTTCGTGACGTCCTCGATCATGGGCATGTGTTTTTCCGTGTTGATCAGGATGGGCACCAGCATGTTGGGGAACAGCACCGTATCTTTAACCGGCAGAACCGGCATGATCTCTTCGGCAATTGTGATTTCTCTTGTTTCCATGGCTCCCTCCTCGGGTGAACCTTCTCGATGGTCCAAGACAACCCTGTTTATCCGTTAAAGGCGGACTTTTCAGGGATACGGGCGTTTAAGGAAAACCGCCGGTAATCCGAAGGACTACGAAGGTAAGGTAATCATTGGGTAAGGGAAGTAAAGGGGAGAGGGGAGGGAAGGAATGACGATTGGCGAATGACGATTGAGGATGGGGAGGTCGGGAAACGCCAAGCGGCAGAAACAGCGGACCGGAAAGGGAAGGCGGGCGTCGCCAAAATCCATTTCGATGGTTCAGGTTTCGCCGTCCAGTGGGCCGATTTCCGGTGTGCCTGGACTTACGACCTTTCGCCAGGGCCTTTCCGGCCCGAACTGCTCGTCACACCAGCGGGCCCCCTCATTCATCCTGGATTCCAGGAGTTGTCTGTAAGACTCAAGTTGATCATCCTTGGTTTCCGGAGGAATCCAAATGGGTTCGGTATAGAGGACGGCCACCCGGGCAAAGGGTTTGGGAACGAGGTATCGGTCCCACGAATCGAGCACCCAGCACCGGTCGGCACCCCAGAGGACGGCGATCAGGGGGACCTGGGCATCCCTGGCCACAACCAGTGCTCCCATCTTGGCAACCCGTGGGGGTCCCTGGGGTCCGTCCGCCAGAAAGCCGGCCCTTTCACCATCCCTGACCTGTCGGATCATGTCCACCAGTGCCCTCCTGCCGCCCCGGGTGGAAGATCCGCGCACACTCCTGAACCCCAGCCAGGCCGCAACGCGGGCCGCGTATTCGCCGTCCCGGCTCCTGCTGATCATGACGCTGACATGGCGGGTCCCGAAGTGGTGGAAGAGGTAAGCCATTCTCTGGTGCCAGGTGGCGTAGGAGGCGGCGCCCCCGGATCGGGCAAGGGCTTCTCTCGCGCTGTCCTCCCCCCGTACCGTGACACCCCTGCAGCTGATCATGAGGGCCTTGATCAGGAGGGCCGCCGCGGGCGGAAGGACCCGGAGGAAAATCGGATCATACCAGCGCAAGCACCCTACCCCCTCTTCACCTTCCCGACCGCCACGAGGTAGAGCAGTCTCGACGACCGGTTGAGTTTGAGCAGGTCCGCCGCCTCCCAGTCATAGAAAGCGCCGATTCCGCAACAGCCGAGCCCCAGAGCCGTGGCGGCAAGGTACAGCCTCTGGCCCATGCGGCCGGCGCTCATCATGGCGTAGCGATAACCCCTGGGGCCCCAGGTGAGATCGAGGACCTCCACGTTGGCAAGGAAAAGGAAATGAAGGCCTGCGTGGGCGAGCCACATCTGATCCAGGCAGACTCTGGCCATCCACTCGGTGAACTGCCCGGGAATGGCCATGCCTATGGTCCTCCGGGCCCTGTCAAGAAGGTAAAGACCAGGCTCTAAGGTTTCTGCGTTTCCAGCCAGAAGACCAACGGAGACCGCCTGGGGATATGGATCTTCCCCTTCTCCAACGCCACAAAGGGAATCCAGCAGCGCCATGGTGGACTCCCTTTCCACCGGCTTTTCGATGTAGTTCCGTCTTGATCTGCGGCGAAACAGGGCCTCAGGGTAGTCCATGGTTTCCGGCCATGAGAGGGGGGTGTTTACCTTTTGCCAGCCCTCGGGTGATGGCCCGATCATGCGAAGCATATCCGGTTCCTCGCCTCGCGGATCGGGATGGGTGATCCCTGCAAGATGGATCTCCCGGATCAGGGGGTAATCCATCTCTCTGCCGGAGACCCTGCTTGCCGCCCTGATCGAGGGTGGAAGGTCGCGCATCAGAGAATCCTCCGGTGGTGCCGGGGATTCGCTCCCGTGCACATGGACAACGGCCAGGGCGGCTTCCCTTTCCTCATCAAGACCCACGAGACGGCTCAGGGCGTGGTCGTCGAAATCAAAGGAGATTCGAAAAGCAAGCCCGAGGGCTTTCAGTGCAAGGACCAGGTTTTCCAGGACGTGGCCCGTGTCCATCAGGTGGTAACGGTATGAGCGGTCCCTGTATTTCCAGGCGCTGCGAAAGAAGATGGCGGTGAGTGCAAAGGTAAGGATCGGCAGCGCCCTCCCGGGCGCACGGCATATTCCCTCGATCCAGGATGCCGGATCATGGCTTCGCAGCGGAACCAGGGCGTGATGGTGAAGGGCGAAGTGGTAGAGACCGTCTCCCAGACCCTCCACCCCGTGGGTCGCCACGTAGACTTCCGTAGGGTAGAGGGCACCTGCAGAAGCGGCGCTCCGGTAGTAAAAATCCCCTTCGGGGTGACGGGCCTTTGCCGTGAAGGAGTGAGTGAGGAAGAGGATGAGGGCAAGGTCCTCGCAGTTCAGGGCCTTGGGCACAGCATCCGTTTCGATCCCGCAGAGGACGGACGAAAGCGTAAGCCCCGGGGCCTGGACCTCTTTGGGTAGAAAGACCGGATCGATCCCCGGGTAATGCTTGAACACATCCGGCTGGTTCGCCCAGTCCATGGAGTGCCCCGACATCCTGTGGCGGTCATAACCTGTCGTGTCATGATATTGGAGGGCTGTCTTGATCACGAGATTTCACTTTGCGGGAGTACCCCTCCGGCCCATGGCATAGGCGCCCTGCTTGCCCACGAAGGGCAGGACCAGGAGCCGGCCCAGGCCCAGACGCGAGGGGTCCCGAAACTGGTTGAGTCCTATGGTCATGTCGAGGTGGCCGCGAGAGGGCTGCGCCTTGTAGGTCCCCATGAGACGGTCCCACCATGGGAGATTGAAGCCGAAATTGGAGTTCGTCTCGTTGGGGAAGACGGAATGGTGAACGCGGTGCATGTCCGGAGTGACGACAATGAGCCGGAGCACACGGTCAAGGCCAGGGGGGAGGAAGAAGTTACCGTGGTTGAACATGGCCGTGCCGTTG
Source organism: Deltaproteobacteria bacterium (assembly GCA_016926135.1). Next base: position 14,106 of record JAFGPH010000041.1, on the reverse strand, counting down.
AGGAGAATCTCGAAGAGGATCACCCCAAGGGCCGGTGCGCCCAGCAGGGTTATGGCCGAGACCTTGATGAGCATAGAGATGAAAATTTCGACGGGATGGAAGCGGGTGCCGGTGGTCAGGTCGAAGTCCATGTCCGCGTGGTGCATCATGTGGAGGCGCCAGAGGGTGGGAATGGCGTGGAACATGGCGTGCTGGAGATAAATGACGAAGTCGAGAGCCGCCACCGAGAGCGCGACCTCCAGCGCGTAGGGCAGGTCCGCATGATTGAAGAGCCCCCACCCTTTCTGCTGTGCCCAGGCCGCCATGCCCACTGCGGTCACGGGGAAGAGCAGACGCAGGAGAAAAGTGTTGATGAAAACGATCCCGATGTTAGCAAACCAACGGCTCGCCTTGGAAGTCGTCAGGGTCCGCCGCGGAAACAGGAGTTCGACGACGGCCACCAGCAAAAAGATGCCCACAAAGAAGGCCATCCGGATGGTCGCTTCATGTTTCACCACGAGGCTGCTCATCGTTTGGATCATGGACTATATTATAATGATCAACCGGGAGAATTCAATCCGCCAGTCTTAGTACACCTCTTCATAAATACGGTGACGTATTCTGCAGCCATGAATGGAAGCATGCAATGGTTAAGTGCCGCGCTGGGGGTGGTCGTCCAGGCCGCAACTATTCCTCCCATGCCCATAAGACGGGACCGGGGTTCTGCGTTTTACACAAGTAGCCCCACAGGGGGGAAGCTCAAAGCTCAAGGCTCGAAGCTCAAGGCATGAGAACCTCAAGTTTCTTTCTCTTTGACCCTTGTACCTTGTACCGTGTACCTTGAGCCTTTCTTTTTACGGGGCGGTTATCGGCAACGTAAAGAGCAGTTGCGGCGCTGAGAGACCACCCCCAGGGCGGCCCTCCATGCGCCCCGTATTCGTGAACGTATTTATGAAAAGGTGTACTTAGCGCTGGAAAGGTGTGATGAAGCAACCGGTTTGGTTCAACCTGGACGGAGCGGGGTCGTCATGCCTCCTTATGGAGAGGCACTCGAAGGGTCACACGGGTACCTTTACTCGCGCTGGATTGGATTTCTACACTTCCGCCGATAGACTCGATTCGCTCCTTCACATTGAAGAGGCCGAATCCCTGACTCGTGCTGAAATCAGCTCTCCAGGCATGGACATCGAACCCCTTCCCGTTATCCACAACGGTGACGACAAGCATGTCTCCACGGCCGCGAATCTCTATCCTGGCGTTCGTCGCCTTCGCGTGCTTGACGATATTGAGCACCAGCTCACGCGCGGCGTGAAAGAAAAGAATTCGCGCATCCCTGTTCAAAGACTTCTCGGCATGTTCCGTGACGATCTCGATGGATATTCCGTGTGGCTTCAGGAGGTTTTCACCGAGCCATTCCAGGGCCGCCGCAATTCCCAGTTCATGGAGGATGGGCAGGCTGATCTCAAAGGTGAATCCTCGCAGGTCTTCGATGGTTTGTCTCATGAGATCCAGGACGCCCGTTACGGTATCCTTGATCTGTCCGGTTTCCACCATGTCCGTCAAGGCTTCCAGCCTCCACTTCGCCATGGCGAGGGAAGGGCCGATATTGTCGTGGAGGTAGGTCGCAATCCTGCGACGCTCCTGCTCCTCGGCAATCGCCAGCTGGGAAGCAAGATCGCGCAGCCGCCTCTGGTTAATAAGGAGTTCTTCCGCGGCCTTGCGGCGCCCGTCCAGTTCAAGCTGGAGCCGCGTTTCGAGTCGTTTCTGTTCGGAGATATCCCGCATGAAACAGAGGATGGCCGGCCTCCCTTCCCACGCGGCAAGGACCGCTGTCTTGACCTGAATCCATATCCCTTCACCGTTCTTTCGGATCAACCTGAACGAATGGGTAGAGGGAAGGTGTTCCCCCCTCAACCTCCTCCTGCCACGCTCCATGACAATGCCCCTGTCTTCAGGATGAAACAGTTGGCCACAGGCCGTTTTGATGAGCTCTTCCCGGGGGTAACCCGTCAGGGCCTCCATTGCAGGATTGGCGAACTTGATGCCATTGTCCTGGGACACGAAAATGGCCTCCTCGGCGTTTTCGAACAGGACGCGATATTTCTCTTCCGATTGCCGCAGGGCTTCTTCGGCCTGTTTGACCTGCGCGTGGATCTGGGCATTGAAAATGGCGCCCGCAATCTGGGCTGCCACGTTTTCCGCAATCCTCAGGTCTTCATCCGTGTAAGCGCCGTGACGAAGAGAGCTGCACCAGAGGGTTCCGAGTACCTGGTCTCTTGAGATCAGGGGAATGGCCATGATCGACCTCATGCCGGCCCGGAAGGGGATCAGGATCTCGGGATAGACCTCGACAAAATCCCTCTCGGTCTCGGCGTGGAACACAATACCGGACCTTTTTCCCACGATTTCACGGATGATTGCAGGCAAAGGCATGGCTGTGCCTTGATGGCGGTCCGGGACATCGGTTCCCGAGGTGTATGCAATGCGGTAGATTTCCTGTTCGGGGTCTATGAGGCCAATGCTTATCCGATCAAAGGGGATGATCTTCTTCATCTCTGCGGCAAACTGCTCATAGACATCATCGATGTTCAGGGTAGAGCTGATGATCCGCCCGATCTCGGCTATGGTCCTGTTCACCTGGGCGAGCCGCCTCGCATCGTCCTGGCTTTCAGGGATCATTTTCCTCGTCCGTCCGAGTTGCACGGGAGACCTCCTCGAGAAGGGGTGGGGTCGAGTCTATCGGACATATTGACACGGGAAGCGGGAGAAAGCAATCAGTGCCCCGTTTTGCAGGTTTCTCCATCGCCCCCCCGGCGACCGCGATCTCCTTTGCTGCCGACCCTTTCGGTTTTGGCGGGTCAGCGGCCGAAAAGGGTCAGGGAGAGCTTTGTGCAGCACCAGGGAGGTTCGTGATCGGGTACGGGCTCCGAAAGTCGGCTTTCCCATTGACTCTGAAAGGGTCACCTACTCGGAAAACCAACCGCTCAAATTGAAGTCGTCAGCAAGGGGATTGATGAAACGAACACCTTCTGTCACCGAGCCAACGTTGAAGTCTTCGGTGAAAACAACGGGTACCTGGTGCAAGCGTGCACAGGCCCAGATTTGGGCATCCCAGTAAGACATTTTGTGAGTACGGACTCCCCGCGCCGCTTCCAGGACGATCGGACCCGTCAACGGGAGAACTTCCCAGGCAAGGAGGTAGTTCTGAATCCTTTCATAGGCCTCATCCTGAGACAGCGGCGGGGCAAATTTTTGGGTTGCATTGACATGGAATTCGGCCAGAACCTGTGGTGTCAATACGCCCATGCGCTGCCTTGCCAAATTATCCAGGACCGCTAAGGCCCTGGGCTGCTTTATCGGCTCTGCCCTGTCATAAGCATACAGGAGCACATTCGTGTCCACCAGGGTCCTATCCACCGTACCGGCTCAGCCTTTCTTCGTATGCATCTTCCCTCCGGAATCGGCGTCGCGCTGAACGGGACCTGATGGATACACGCATGGCAATAAAAGCCTTTTCACGCTCCCAAGCACTCAAATCGTGACCGTGGGTGGAAAGCGAAGCCGTTTGCCCATCGATGGCTTTGCGTATCACCTCTGCTTCCGTGATCCCCGACTTGCGTGCCCGCTGCTTGATTTCTTCATTCTGTCGAGGTTCGATATATACCTGTTTTCGGATCATTTGCGCCAAACTCTCACCCCTTTCACATTCTCGATCCAACCTACATTATTATATACATCATGGATGGGGAGGAGTCAAACAACAAATGCCGATTTTGCTCCGCGTTCCCCGCACTCTTTGGGGCCGACAATTTCGGAGGCAGGCCGTCAAGAAACGACTTGCCGGGGAAGGAAGGTCCTGCCTCGGCAAGCAAATGAACGCCACGATTGAGATTCGACAAGGAACGATGAAGACTTCCGATCCTCTATTCTTGTAGCCTCACGATGACATGTCCCGCCACATTTTCTCACACAGCAAGTCGAAGCCAAAAAACAGAGGGCTTGAGATAGATCATAAGCCCTATATTTTACATCATTTCTGGCGCGCCCAGGGTGATTCGAACACCCGACCTACGGATTCGTAGTCCGTCACTCTATCCAACTGAGCTATGGGCGCGCGATGGAAAAGTCTAAGCAGTGCAGGAAGTTGCCGGACCTGAGGACGAAATGCTGAATCTGCGCCTTGTCACATCCTCAATCGTCTGCCGACTTCGGCAACCCCGTGTCTTTCTAGTCCTTTCCCGCAGGCAAATCAAGCACAATCACTCAAATGTGAGTGTGGATCAGAAAGCCGTGTGAGTACCTGCGTTGTCGGTACTCGGTATCCCGGGCATGGCTTCCTTATGCCCGACACTGCGCGTTTTGACCGTTGGCCTCGATGTGAGCAAGGCACAGAAGGGATGCGGCGGGGTCATGAGTCCGAAAAGCAAACACTACGATGAGCAACCACGGAACCGTATTGAAACGAGTATTCGCTGCCGGTGCCTTCATTCTTGAAAGGCGGATCCATTACAGTATACTATCCGTAATCAATTGTTCCGGCACCGGTCAGTCACATCCAGACTGAGGCACGTGAACCTCAGCGATCGATGTGCCACGATACCGAGCAAGACCGGTGCATTCATGAATCGCCCGGAGATCAAATGCAGGTGATCAGTATGGGGGTCACAACGGACATCATTCTCCTCGTCGTTGCCGCTTTTTTCAGCGGCCTTTTAATGCAGAGACTCGGTCAGCCATTGATTTTGGGTTACATCCTGACTGGAGTGGTCCTGGGTCCCCACACGGGCGGTCTCGCAGTCTCGAACATCCACGAAATCGAACTGCTTGCAGAGATAGGAGTGGCCCTTTTGCTTTTTGCACTTGGACTTGAGTTTTCTTTCAAGGATCTCAAGCCGGTGAAGAAGGTGGCTCTGATCGGCACCCCTATTCAAATCATCCTAACCATCGGGCTTGGATTCTGGATCGGTTACCTTATGGGATGGGATTGGAAGCTATCCCTTTGGCTCGGGGCGCTCATCTCCCTTTCGAGCACGATGGTGATTCTCAAGACGCTGATGAACCAAGGTTGGCTCGGTACGCTCTCGAGTAAGGTTATGATCGGGATGCTGATCGTTCAGGATCTGGCCGTCGTCCCGTTGATGGTCATCCTCCCACAGCTGAACAACCCCGTTGTCGGTCTGCCCGCACTCGGATATGCGACATTGAAGGCTGCAATCTTCATCGCCGGGATGATCATGCTCGGGACCAGACTGTTGCCACGCCTCTTGGTACACATCGCCAGGTTCGAGTCGCGGGAGCTGTTTCTGCTCGCCATAACTGCCATCGGGCTCGGAGTCGGCTATTTCACCTACCTGGCGGGCCTCTCGTTCGCCTTTGGGGCTTTCGTTGCCGGGATGGTGCTGAGCGAATCGGACTACGGACACCAGGCCCTTAGCGACATTATTCCAGTTCGAGATCTTTTCGGGCTGCTGTTCTTCGCTTCGGTCGGAATGCTCCTGGATCCGATCTTCCTGCTGGACCACCTTGGGCAGGTGGTGGTTGTCGTGCTGGCTGTAGGGATCGGCAAGGGACTCATTTTCGCGTTGCTCGCTCGCATTTTTCAATACGGGAATGTGATTCCCTTAGCCGTGGGGTTGGGCCTCTTCCAGATAGGCGAGTTCTCATTTGTGCTTGCAAGATTGGGTGTCTGTACCAACTCGATTGACCAACACGTCTATTCTTTTGTGTTGACAGCCGCGGTGTTGTCCATGGTCCTGACGCCGCTCGTCTCCGGGCAGACCACCCGCCTCTATGCTTTGAAAAAACGCTGGTTTCGGCATGAACCGATCGAGTCCTTGAACTTCCCGGAAGCCGGGCTGAGGAACCACGTGGTCATCGCGGGCGGCGGTCGGGTCGGATTTCAGATAGCTCAGGTTTTGAAGCGTCTTGGGCAGCAATTCGTGGTCATCGAGTTTGACCAGCGTCGGGTCGAACAGGCCAAACTCGCAGGAATGTCGGTCGTCTACGGCGACGCGAGCCATGAGATCGTACTCGAGGCTGCTGAGATCGGTTCGGCTTGCCTGCTTCTTATCACGACACCGGGAATCGTTGTGGCGCGATCCATCGTGGTTCATGCAAGGAGGCTCAATAGCCGGATCGACGTCGTGGCGAGGGCTTCGGCCCCCGAATTTGTCGAGGTTTTTAGGGAATTGAACATCACGGAGGTGGTGCTGCCCGAGTTCGAGGCAGCGCTGGAAATGACTCGCCAGTCTCTTTTGCATCTGGGTATTCCCGTGCCGGAGATCCATCGATATACGGAGTCGGTTAGGCAGGAGCTGTTTGCTTCCCCGTTCAGTGAGAGCGGTGATTACAGGACCCTTACCCAACTCAGAACGGCTGAACAGCAATTCGATCTTCAGTGGGTAGTGGTGCATCCAGGCAGTCCGCTCATCGACAAATCCATCGGTGAAGCCGAGATACGCAAGGTTACCGGTTCATCGGTTGTAGGGGTTATTCGTGATAACAAGCTTGAGCCGAACCCTGACGCCGGCTTCCGGTTCCGGTTAGACGATTGGGTCGCGATTATCGGGACTGACCAGTCGCGGGATGCCTTTCTAAGGATGTCCCGGTCCGGCGAGGTTGTCGCGCCATAGGCCGAAGGAAAAGGGGAAAAAGAGACAGAAGTGTCTTGATTTTGAGAGTGATGGATCGGCCACAGCCGCCACATACCTGAAAACCTGGGTGGTGATGTATTCGATCTTCGCGAGCACAGGGCCGAGTCAAGCTTGCCACCGTCATCTGGGAAATTCCCGCTCCCCTCTTCCCATCCCTGCCGCAATGCGGTATGCTGTTTCGGGCTGGTCGCTTCAAGGTTAGCCATAAGACAAGGTCGCGGGAGGGAGAAAGTGATCCGGATCAATGAGAACTACTTCAAGATTCAGCCTTCCTATCTGTTTTCGGAGATCGCCAAACGCGTCTCCGCCTTCCAGCAGGAGCATCCTGACCGGGAGATCATCCGGTTGGGCATCGGCGACGTGACCAGGCCTCTTCCCCGGGCCTGCATCGACGCCTTTCACAAGGCCGTCGATGATATGGCCCATGAAGGCACCTTTCGCGGCTACGGACCTGAGCAGGGATATGCCTTCCTGAGGGAGAAGATCGCGGTCGAAGACTTCCAGAAGCGGGGTGTCGAGATCACTCCGGAGGAAATTTTCATCAGCGACGGGGCAAAATGCGATACAGGGAACATTCAGGAGCTCTTCTCCACGGAAATCAAGGTGGGAATTCCCGATCCCGTCTATCCGGTCTACCTGGACACCAACGTGATGGCCGGAAGGGCCGGCGCTTTTCACGCAGGTCGCTATGAAAGGATCGTCTATCTCGATAGCACGAGGGAGAACGGATACATTCCCGAGCTTCCGGCCGAGGCGGTTGACCTGATCTATCTCTGCTTTCCCAATAATCCCACAGGATCCACGATTTCGAAGGATCAGCTCAAGAAGTGGGTGGATTATGCCAGGGAAAACAAGGCCCTCATCCTCTACGATGCGGCCTACGAGGCATTCATTCGGGGCGAGAGTCTGCCCAGATCCATCTATGAGATCGAGGGGGCCTGCGAGGTGGCCATCGAGTTCAGGAGTTTCTCAAAGACGGCGGGGTTCACGGGCACGCGGTGCGCCTTCACCGTGGTCCCCAAGACCTGCCGCGCTTACTCGGCCAGAAATGAACAGCACCTCCTCCGCCCCCTCTGGAACCGCCGCCACACAACGAAGTTCAACGGTGTGTCCTACCCGGTCCAGCGCGCCGCGGAGGCCGTTTACAGCGAAGAAGGCAAGGCCCAGGTCCGGGACCTGTCGGATTTCTACCTGAGGAATGCGGAAATGATCAGAAGGGATATGACCGCCCTGGGCTTTCAGTGCACGGGTGGGGAGAACTCCCCGTATATCTGGGTGGATGTGCGGGAGGATTCGTGGGAGGTCTTTGATCGACTGCTGACCAGGGCCGGGGTGGTCTGCACACCCGGCGCCGGGTTCGGGAGATGTGGGGAAGGGCATATCCGGATCAGTGCGTTCAACAGCCCGGAAAACGTTCAGATGGCTATGCAGAGGATCAGGGAGGCACGGCTCTGGTGACAGGCGGCTAAGGGAGTGAAATCATGAGTGACATGGGGTATCTGAAGGACAACCAGGAGATCCTTCAAAGGCTCCGAAGCCTTCCCACGCTCAAGCATTTCGAGGAGAAGGACATCCAAGGGATCCTGTCCCTGAGCAGGATGACGAAATACCAGCCGGGTGAAGTGATCATTGAGGAGGGACAGTACGACAACTGGATCTACTTCATCATTGCCGGGGAGGTCTCCATCCGCAAGAGAGGGGAAACCCTCGGGGTTCTGAGGGACCGCGGGGATATCTTCGGGGAGATGGGCATCATCGACGGCTCGCCTCGATCGGCCACGATCATCGCAATCCGGGAGACGGTCTGCCTGGGTATCGATGCGTCCTACATGGACAGGCTGGCGGGTCATGACCGGGTTGCATTCCATTGCGTCCTTTATCAGGTGTTCTCCCAGATCCTGGCAAACCGCCTGAGGCTGGCCGATGAAAGACTCTTGAGGGCCATGGATGAGAACGCCGTGTTGAAGGCGGAACTCCAAAAGCTCAGGGCCGGGGGCAAGGGCCTGTAGGCCGGAGGGCGGGTCAATGAAACCCTTGGAATCACGAACCAGGCTCTCTCTTGTCTCCCTCATGGCAGGGATGAGCTTGCTGGTCCTGGCTACATGGTTTCAGGGCGCGGCCTCTGGTGAGACCCTTTACTCCATCCAGATCGCTGCGACCAAAGAAAAGGCGACCGCAGAGAAAACAGTGGAAGAGATGACGAGGATGGGCCACAACGCCTTCTACAGACTGGAGGATGTCAAGGGAAGAGGACGGTGGTACCGGGTGTATGTGGAGAGATTCAGTTCCAGGGCCGAGGCGGAGAAGGAAGCCAGGACCCTAAAGTCCCTTGGGCTCATATTGGACTTTGCCGTAAGGCCCCTCGGCGAAGGATCAAAGGCGCCGCCCACCAGAAAGGCGAGCCCTCCGGTCCCTTCCGGCACCGGCCCGCCGGAGGCCGTCCCGCAAAAAGGCGAGGAAGGTCTCCGACCCTCTGCGACAAGCCGCGCACGGACTCCCGCCGGTCTTCACTATCTCCACACCGGATCATTCAAGGAGAAGGAGAACGCGGAAAAGACGGTGAGAGAGCTGGTGCAGCACGGCCAAAAGGCCTTTTTTGTGGAGGAGGAGATCTCCGGAGAGAAGTGGTTCCGCGTTTACATAGGGGAATTCAGAACCGAGAAAGAGGCCCGAAGGGCGGGAACACGGCTCAGGGAAAAGGGCCTGATCACCTACTTCAAGCCTATAGGTTTCCAGAGGGAATCCTCATCCGCGACAGCGCCGCAGGAGAAAGCCCCGTAACGGTCCACGGCTGGATCATCATTCCCCGTCTTCCCTGTACCCGGCGGGCACGGGCAGGCCGTCCACATAGACCATGCCCATGGGGTCGAGGGCGAAACGGCCCCGTGCAATCATCTCCACGGTCCGGGGAAAGATCTTCCAGTCCCCTGTTTCCTTCAGCCGGGCCTGGTGCTCCTCGGAGACGCGGATGAGCCTCTCCCTGTTTCTGCGGAGGTCGTCCAGGGGCAAGGGAAGCTCCACGGGGAGTGGTTTGGAGATCATGAGAACCGGACCCGTATCCACGCCCTGATCGGTCCAGATGGTGGAGGATCGAAGCGATGTCTCTCCCGCGGCTATGGCGTCCAGAACGGCATGATCCCCCACGTACCTCCTCTTGCCGTCTGAAGTCAGGATCGAAAGGTCTGCGGGATGCACGTTGATACATCTCTCTATCGTGGTGTAACTCATATAGCCTCCCAGGGCGACCACATCGATGTCAAAACTCCGGATCAGGGTCGCCGGGGTCTTATCGAATTCTCTTCTTGCATGAAGACCTTCGGGGACGGCCACATTTCGCTTCAATCCCCTGAGTCGATGGAAGGTCCGGATGTCGAGGCTGATGTATGGGATCGCCCGTTCGCAGGCGATCTTCTCTCCGTGGCAGGTGCCGTCCGAGCGGTCGCTGAAGATGAAGGCCACCTCGAAGGGAGGGGTACCCTCCTTTGCCCGCAAGATCTTCTCCAGCTCGATCAGCCTGACAATATTGGTTCCCGATCCGGACATGAAGGCGGCCACCCTCATGGGGCGGCCGACCTTGTCCGGGTCAAAGAGGGGGACGGGGTGCATGGTTTGGCGCCTCTTGGGTTGTTGTCAAGTTTGGATGCCCTCGCGAAAAGGCCCGTTCGCCCTGTTCATCCTTCGATATCTCAGGACGAACGGACTTCCCCATCATGGTTCAGCCTGTCCTGAGGCATCGAAGGATATCGAACCATGATCGGTCTGGGTTTTTTCCGAAGCCATGATGAAAACTCCCTTCCCTCACCCGAATACGGGCTGTGGTCATGAAATGCCGGAAAGAGGGGTCTGCCGGATTGAAAGTGCTTGAATCCTTTCAATTATGCTATAAATTATAGAGAAATCAAGGTTAAAGAGGGCCGATCACCCGGGAAGGAGACGCATGATTGTAAGGAGTCTGACGGACAAGGAGGTTCTGGAAACCACCTATATCGCCCATGGGGGGGCCATAGCGCAGATGATTCTGGATCAGCGGGTCCTGCGGGAAATCGGTTTCCTGGCGATTGCCATGCTGGCGCAAGGAAAGACGATCGAGCCCCACGCTGATCCCATGGAAGAAATCTATTTCATCTACAGTGGCGAAGGTGAGATGACGGTGGACGGGGAGACCAGGCACGTCACCATAGGGGAAGCCATATGGGTCCCTACCGGTTCTGTGCACAGCCTGACGAATTCGGGGGAGCAGGATCTGTACATCCTGGTTGTCGCATCACCGGTGCGGTAGCAGGCGGCTGAAGTGAGGGTCGCACACATAAAAGTATAGATAATTTTTAGGCACTTTTAATACATATATTGACAAATACATTCTTTTATGCATAATTTGAGATAAATCAACAAGGGCTGGATATTCTATGTACCTCGAATACTGGGGCTTCAAAGAATTCCCATTTGAAAACGTTCCAGATCCGAGATTCTTCTATCTCTCCAAATCTCATGAAGAGGCCCTTACCCGTCTCCTCTACGCCGCAAAGATGAGAAAAGGGGGTGCCATGCTTTCCGGGGATATCGGGTGCGGCAAGACGACCCTGACGAAGGTCTGCGTGCAGGAACTCTCAGGGGACCGATTCGACATAGGCCTCGTCATCAACCCGAAACTGGAACCCGTGGAATTCCTGCAGGAGGTTCTATATCAATTCGGCATCAACGAGGTCCCTGAGACAAAGGTGAAATGCCTCAGGTTGCTGAACGACAAGATGATCGAAAACATGAAGGCCAACCGGGAGACCCTTCTCATGGTGGACGAGGCCCAGTTGCTGGGCCAGGGCACCCTGGAGGAGATCCGGCTCCTGCTCAACTTCCAGTTGAACGACCGCTTTCTCATCACCATCATCCTCCTGGGCCAGCCGGAATTGCGCGAGAAGATCAGGGCCATTGAACAACTTGAGCAAAGGATCGCCATCCAGTATCACCTGGCGCCTTTTGATTACAACGATACGGCGCGCTATATCCTGTTCCGACAGAAGAAGGCCGGCAGGAATGAGAACCTCTTCAGCAAGGATGCAGTGGAGAGGATATACGATAACACCAAAGGGGTCCCCAGAAAGGTCAACAACCTCTGCGACCTTTCCCTCCTGATCGGATTCAGCAAGAACGAAAAGGCGATCCGTTCGGACATCATTGAGAGTATCATACGAGATGGTGCGCTTTTCTGATATCATTGGAATACGGGGGAAATCCCTCGACAAGGAGGGCACTTCAGAAGGCCCGGCCCAGGACGACAAGCTCTGGCTGAGTGACTCCCAGATGTTGAAGGTCAGGACGGAGAAAGGCCTTCCGGATGTGGGTGTGGAGGAGCGCCCGAACATAGAGACGGTCGCGTATTATGAGAAGTTTCTCGAAAGGGCCATGGAGATACGGGAGAGGGTCAAAAAGGACCAGGGGATCAGTCCGTCTCCGATTCTCTCGGACCTCCATTACCTGATCGAGAAAGACCTTCTGGATGCGATGTACGACTATGCCGTGTCGGCCCCTGACGACTACGAGGAGATGATGGTGCACACCGTGGATGTCACCTTTGCCTCCCTCAAGATCGGGAAGGGGTTGGATTATGACACCAGGAGACTCCTCCAGTTGGGGCTTGCGGCCTTCCTGGAGAACGTGGGGATGTACAAGATCCCGGAGAACATCCTGAACAAGAAGGGGAGACTGGAGGATTTCGAACTGGCCGTCATCAAGAACCACCCCGAGGTGAGCGCCCAGATTCTCTCCCGCATGGGAAAGAAGTACCAATGGCTTGCCGATGTGGCCCTTCAGGTGCACGAGAGGGCGGATGGTTCAGGTTATCCGAGGGGACTGAAGGGGCAGGATATTTCAGAACTGGCCGCCGTCATAGGCCTGATCGATACCTATATTGCCATGATCAAGAAGCGGCCCTACAGGGAGAAATTCGTGCAGGCCGATGCGATCAAGTTCATCATCGGGGAAACGAGAGGCCTGTTCCCCTCCAGGATCCTGAAGGTTTTCCTCGGCCAGATCTCTCTGTTCCCCGTGGGCAGCCTTGTGAAGCTGAACAACAAGTCCGTAGGGCGGGTCCTCTCCACCGACAAGAACCAGCCGCTGAGGCCCACACTGGAATTGCTTTACGACAGCCTGGGAAACCGGGTGGAAAGGGGTGACGTGGTCAGGCTGGCGGAGAATCCGCTGCTCTACATCGTGGGGAGCGTGGATGATAAGACCCTGGGTGAGTCGCCGTGAGGAGCCGCTTTGAAAGGGGTCGCGGGGAAACCTCGTCAGGGAGGTCGTTTATCTGTCGCCTGGTCGGGCTCTGCGTCCTGGTGACAGCGGTTTGCTGTCTCCTCTCCTGCTCCTCCACGGCCGTCAAGGGAACCCCTGTCAATGACCCTGCCCTGGTCAGGGAACTGGAGGGACCGCCTCAACCGCCCAGGGAGGTGAGGAGGGCGGACCTGGAGAGGATGAGCAGGGTCAAAGAGAACCTCACCTTCACGCAGGTAGAAGGGACTCCGGAGTATCGCGTGGGTCCCCTGGATGTGCTGGAGATCAACTCCTACATCGGGGAAAAGGTTACCGCCACCACCGTCACCGTGGACACCCGGGGTCGGATCTCTTACTCCTTCATCGACAACCTGGAGGTGGCCGGGCTCACGCCGACCCAGATCGACGACCTGCTGACAAGCAGGCTCTCCGGGTACATCCGGAAGCCCAGAATACATGTCCTGGTCAAGGAATTCCGGAGCAAGGCCGCCACCGTCATGGGGGAGCTCGCCCTGCTCCGTGCGTCCACCGTCGGCCAGGCCGGCAGCGGCAGGATCTATCTCAAAGGGAAGACCACCCTTACCGATCTGATTGCGCAGGTGGGCGGTTATACGGTCAATGCGGACATCAAGAACATCAAGCTCATCAGGGCCGGGCGGACCTACACGATCAACCTCTACGACATTGTCGAGAAAGGCGATGACGCGCAGGATGTCATCGTTGACGACCGGGACGTGGTCAATGTGCCTGAATTGCCCACTTACGGGGAGAGGGTCTATGTCATGGGGGAGGTCAACGCCCAGGGCATATACCCCCTCAAAGAGGCCCAGGATCTGCTGGCTGCGCTGGCCCTGGCCGGGAGCTACACCAGACTCGCCAAGGAGGAGAACACCCTCATCGTAAGGGGATATGAAAGGGGGAAGAGGCCGCTGGTCATGATGGCCGACCTGGACGCCCTCCTCAAGAAGGCGGACCTCTCCCAGAACATACGGCTTGCGGACGGAGATCTGGTCTATGTCCCGCGCATGCTCATCGGCGATGTCAACGACTGGATCGCGAACGCGACACCCCTGCTCAACTTCCTCTTCTACCCCAACGACTTTGAAAGCCGGTACTTCATGCGCAACTACCTGCATTTTGACAGGCACCATAGCAGGTAAATGACGAAGGAATAGAGAACGCTTTGGCCCAATACGACATCAATCTC
>JAFGPH010000040.1 GCA_016926135.1 Deltaproteobacteria bacterium | reverse complement strand
TACCATGATGCCCAGCCCATCCTGGGCGTGGACGGCACCCTGGCCCATTCGGTCCCGGCCGACAGCCCGGCCCGCGGCAAGGTCCGTGCCAAGACAGGCACAATCCTTCACGGTGACGTCCTGAATCAACGCGCCGTGCTGCTGGCCAAGGCACTGGCCGGGTACATGACCGCATCCAGCGGCCGCCGGCTGGCCTTTGCCTTCTATGTGAACAACATCGTGCTTTCAGATCTGAAGGATTTTCTGTCGGTGGGAAACGATCTCGGGAAGTTGGCCGAGATGGTCTATCTGGCACAATGAGGGGTATAGGTCGCGGTGAGCAGGAAGAAAGGGGTTTCCAGGCGAATCCACTTCGTGCTGATCTCGGTGAAGCTCAAAGATCTGAGCTCTTGCTCATAGAACGACGGGGATCGGAAGGAGCGGAAAAACAGGAGAAAGGGGATCATGGAATAGGGGATCGCCGGGTCGCCCTCTTCAAGGGGACCCCTCTCGAAGATGAGAAGCGTGCCCCCGGGTTTCAGTGCCTGAGACGCCTTCACGATCAGATGCCTCGCGGCCTCTTCGGGCCAGTCGTGAAGCATGGATTTAAAGACCACCAGATCGAACCCCTGCGGCAGTTCATCTCTCAGGGCATTGCCTTTGAGAAAGGTGATCCGATCCCTTTCCGGTTCGGGGGCAAGGTGGCGCATCCCTACCTCGCAAACCACGGGAAGGTCCAAAACGGTGGCCTGAATACGTGGATGGCGCCTGCAGACGCGAAGCGCGAATTCACCGCTGTTTCCACCGATGTCCAGGAGGCGGGCATAGGAACTGAAGTCGTGGTGTCTCAGACACACCAGGGCTTCGTATCTGGTCAAGCATGTCGTTACACGCATCCACCGCTCCGTATGCGCGTAGTTCTCGGGACCGGGTTCCAGGCACCGGCCGTAGGAGAAGAGGTCGAAGACGCGGGCACCGGACATGAAACGGGAGGGGTCTGTGAGGAGGGTGGTGAAGCCCTCTGCAAAATCCGGAAGAACGAACCTCGTGAATTCGAGTTTCGTCACCAGGAGGTCGCGGCAACGCAGGGCCTTGCGGAAACCCCGGGTCAGGTTGAAGCGGGAATCGATTGACTCGACCACCTCGTTTGCCTGGAGTAGATGAAGTAGCACCCGGAGCCCTTGACCGTCGATCCGGAGTTCTCTCGATAGGGAAACGGCATCAGAAGAGGGTTTCTCCGCCAGGTGGTCGATGAGGCGCAACTCAAAGGCGGTCAACAGTGCCCGGGCATCTACAAGGGTTCTGAGGAAGGAATCCACACACAGGTAGTCGAGTTCATTGTCTTGATCCACCATGCAGGATGCTGAATCAACCATGGAAACACCTTCCGTGCCTTTCATGGCAGCCTTCTCAGGATCTCTCCGGTTGCGTGCTCAACCACGGCTTCGAGAGGGCTTTGACCGTCCGTCACGATGTCCGCATTCACTCTGACCCTGTCCCTCTGTATTTCAAGAACCCGGCGGACGACCCTCATGTAATTGTCGAGGTAATCGTCCAGCCAGATCATGCAGTCCCTCTGGGCCTCCGGCGCATATCGTGAGAGGAAGCGGGTCGTGAACTCCTTCAATTTCCGGGCCAGTGCCAGGTCCAGCGGTACGTCGATCCAGATCACGAGATCAATCAACGGGGCTGTTTCGCGATGTTCCCTGCCCAGGGGCATTTCAAGGATGATGTACTTCGCAGAGGCAATGGGCGCTCCGGTCAAACGATGGACGATGGCTTCCCCCTGCTTGAGCTTCGCCAGGTCGTCGGCGAGGCCGGGGACGGCGAGATCGTCGAAATTCGCCCCCCTGGCGACCCATTCCATGAGATAGGATATGGGTTCCCGGGTGGCCCTCTCGTACCCGTCAAAGTGAGCCAGAGTCGCATCTTTCAGCCTCTCTGCAATGGCCCTTGCCACGGAGGTTTTGCCCCCGCCGATCGGCCCTGAGACGGCAACTACGTACATCATCCCCCTCCCGCGATTCCCCCCGTCCTTTGTGGGAGGACGTGAACGTCTGAATCATAGCACCAAAGGAGAGATTCCGTAAGGGTAAACGCAACGGGACAGGCGTTCCGGGGAGGACCTCAGGCGGTTTTGTGACGGGGAATACGGCGGTCCCGAAAGACGGAAGGTGCAAGGAGAGAAGAATCCGCATGGAAGTCGACCGGCATTTCGCACATATCTGAAGGCGGGCTCCCCCGCTATGCTGGCGGCGGCCCGATTGCACCCTCCCCGGTTCCACCAAACTCGCTCATGTGTTGTGCATTTGTATCCCGGTGCATGGAGCGAACGGGCAGGAGGCTCAGTCCTCCTGATCGAGTTGGGAAATGCGATCCAGTGAGAAGCGTGGGAAATCCTGGACGTGATGGTACCCGAATCGGTCGCGCACGGTTTTGATTACCCGCCCCTGCAGGAAGGAGATCACCAGATCCTGAATCAGGTCATAGGCGCAGAAGGAGGCGTGGAACCCCGCGACCTTGCCCAGGTCGAGCTCCCAGTCCCCGACCTTCTTCTTCGTCACCTCAACGCAGTGGATCCCCTCTGTGAGTGTGCTCACGGCCGGGACCACGCCGTCGCCTATGGCGGGGCTCTCATCCCCGGTCGGAAAATCGAGCTCCACACTGCCGCCGTTTCCCCTTGCCGTGACATGGCGGAAGGTATTCTCGCCTTTGCCGTACACCATGAGGACGTCTTCTCTGAACGGGTCCGGGAAGTCGGCGGCCTTCTCGTAATAGGCAAAGGTGTTTCCCAGGTGCCTTTTGAGTACCTTCGCGCTGATCTGGGAAACCACGTTCGCCTGCCACTGGGAGGCGTCGAAGATGTCGAGCGGTTCATCGTCCCTGGTGAGCGCGGCCTTAGGCCATTTGATCTTGCCGGTCTGGGAGGAGTAGCCGTCGAAGGGCAGTAGGTCGTAGACCCCCGGCAGGGTTCTCGCCAGCTTTCTCAATCCCTTCCGGATAAACCAGTCAAAGAACCATGTCTCCCCCATCACCAGGGTCTTCAGGGCATCCAGGGATCCCCGAAGAGGAGAGGCGAGCATGACCAGCTTCTGGACCTTGTCGTATGCCCCCAGGTTGGTGGCATAGTGCTTTGCGATGCATCCGCCCATGCTGTGGGCCACGATGTTGACCTTCTTCACCCGGAAGCCCCCGTCCTTGTATATGGGATGTGCGTTCGTTTTGGCGAGGATGAGGTCCACGAATTGCGAAAGCCTTCTGGCATTGAGGGCGATGGGGTATCTCCAGTCGTAGGGAAACACGTAAACCTTTGCGTATTCCTTTTTTTGATCGTCGAGCGGGAGGCTTTCCCGAAGCTCGGATACCATCTCCCCGTAAACCAGGGAAATCGCCTCGTGCTCGTAGATCAGACGGTCGAGATCCCTGTCGAACCTGCCCGCCTCATCCAGCATGACCGGATCGAAATTGAAGACGAGCTTATCGGTCGCCGCGTTGTACACGATCTGGTGATCCAGCGGGTAGTGATCCGAAAGGGTTGTGCCCTTGATGCCGGGAACAAAGATGATGGGAGAGATGTTCATCCTTTTCCTCCCTCAGCCAAACACTTTCCACTTCTTCATGCTCGATGAACCATACAGATTCGGGGTCTGGGGATACTGCCGGGAGGGGAGCATGCGACGGATCTTTCTGAACCAGTCGTAGTAGGTCGCTTTGGCCGGCAGGGACGAAAGGGCGCGCAGTGCGACAAAGGTGAAGGCGCCGTTGGGCCTCCCCCTGAAATACGCATCAAAGCTGTATTCGGTGTCCTGGCAACCCGCCATGAGGAGGGCCGCATACCGGCCGGGCGGGCTGGAGGGACGAGGCCTGCGTTTCTCGCCGAGCGTGGCCGCCTCGCGCTTCGGCAGATACACGGAAGGGGGCAGGAAGCGGACCTTGCGCTGTGGGGCATCGATGGCATTCGTGGTCGGCGGGGTCGTGATCGGGGCAAACCTCGCCACGGTTCCAGAGTGGCAGGAATCGGAGATCATGAGCACCTTCACGCCCGGCTGTCCGGAACGGAGCAGTTCGAAAAGCTCGTCGTCCGTGATGGGGCCCTTTGTCTTCACATCATAGGGGCAGAGGCATTCATCCGTGCCGTCCGGTTCATCGCCGTCCAGGTCAGGCACGAACGATCCATGTCCCGAGAACTGGATGACGATGCTGTCTCCCTCCTTGGCCTTTGCCACCAGACCCTTGATCGCCTTTCGCATCGCCTTGCCCGTGGCATCTCTGTTCATCATCTTACGGACGGCAAATCCCCATATTTCGAGCGCGGCCGCCCAGTCGTGGGCATCATTGACACATCCTTCCAGGTCGCTGTCGGTTCCGGGGTAATCGTTGATGCCGATGCACAGTGCGCGTTTGGCCATAGCTTTCCTCCCTACGAATGTCACGCAACAACTCATGGGCTTCGTGTACAGAACACAAGACTGCATTGGGCCGGCAGGCGGCTGAGTATCGATGATAGTCAAATAACGTGCCACGATTCAGGGAGGGACCGGTGCCCAAAATGGAATTTCGGTGGAAGCTTGCCACTCGGGTTGTAACATTTTGGAATTATGTGGAGTGTTCAGGTTTTCTACATCTTGGGGTCAGGCTGGAGCCTGCCGACCTGTCTTGCCGTGGGAGAAACGAAAAGGCATGAACGCACAGAAAAGAGTGCAGCCATGCATCGATTCCTGTGCAGACAACCGGCTTCTGGCGTCATATGGGCAGACTGTGTTTCGGTCTTGTCAAAGGGCGTTCATCGACCTCTATCGCTTCCGCGCGAACAGGGACGATCCCCTGAGCCTCATGGTTATCAGAAGAAACGAGGCCGTTGCGGCGACCAGCGTGAGGGCCCCTGTCAGGATGATGGGGGTGATCATGTCGCCCCCGAGGTCTTCGGGTGGGCCTAAGTGGAGCAGGCTCTCGCCGGGCTGGAGCGGATTGAAGAACACTTTAATGGAGGCACCCGCTGGATACTGCTTGAGCTGATCTTCGGCAGGCTGAGCCGAATGGAATGCCTGGTATTTGTGAGAAATGGAGTACCGGTCACGGTGATAAGGCTTCCCATCCACACGGTAGGCATAACCGATTCGCAGGTGGTAGCCCTCGTGCTGGTGGCTCCGACCGTATCGGTAAGAGGTGATCCTGGACCACTCCACGTGCCCGTTGGTGGAAGGCCACAGGACGGTCTGCTTTGCCCTGTGGTACTCGGTGAGAAAGACGCCCAGAAAGACGCCGCCCGTTACACTGAGAAGGAGCGCAATGAGGAGTACGGCCCAGAAGAGCCTTCGCCTGGTTGCGGCATACGCACCGTCAGACATGGGCAGAGTGTCGCGGATGATGAAACGCGAAATCCTGCTCCGGCGACTCACTGGTTCTTCCGGCATGAGCTACTCCCCCGCAGGCATGATATAACAGGGTGCATGGCCCATCAAGGGGTATTCAGATCCCTCGATTCGCCATCAAACGTCATCTGCTGCGTTATGCTCCATCCTCCGTAGCAGAGCTGCTGCGGAGGATGGAGCATCCCCTGGCCTGTTGAATCCTCGCTCAGCGAGACGGCGAACCCGATTCAACAGGCCAGGTACCTGCGGCGTACAGGTGGGAACCCGGCGCACGGTGCACGGTGCAAGGTGCAAGGGAAGAAGTACGAAGAAAGGCTTCCTCTTTGTGTTTCCGTGGGCCTTGAACCTTGAGCCGTGGGCTGTCGTCACGCCTCGTTCCTCGGGATTTCGCAAGCCCCCGCGAATAGCGGGATTGAAGAACCATCATAACTTGCATCGGATGCTTGCTGGTGAATCGGGCAATCTGCTAAACAGTTGGTTTCGCCAGAGGGCCTGGAAGCTGAGGGTGGATTTGGGGCTTACAGGCCCGTTGAAAACTCTGCGACATTCTGATATCTGAAAGCCTTGCCGTTTTTCCCCGCAGGGCGCAGTCGGCATGACTTCGGGCCCCAGGGGGATATTCTGAGGGAGTGGAAAACATGATAAAATTCCTGGAGCCTGAGAGTATCGCCGTCATCGGCGCCTCATCGGACCCTCGCAAAGGGGGATACGCCCTCTTCAGTAACCTGAAGGGGAGCTTCTCCAAGAGGCTCTATGCCGTGAATCCTGGAGGGGGCGAGGTCTGCGGGCTGAAAGCCCTTCGCAGCGCGGACGAACTGCCCGAAGGCGTGGATCTCGCGGTTGTCTTTGTCCGGGCCCCCCTTGTGCCGGAAATTCTGGAAGCCTGCGGGAAAAGAGCCATCCGGAGGGTGATGATACAGAGTGCGGGCTTCTCCGAGGTTGGTTCTGAGGGTGTGGCCCTGCAGGAACGCTGTCTCGCCATTGCCCGCGGGTTGGGCATGCGAATCTGGGGCCCCAACTGCATGGGCGTGGTGAACGGCAGTACGGGTATGGTGGCCTCTTTCGTTAGACCGGAGATCTGGGAAGGTCACCTGAAGCCCGGCCCTGTTTCCCTGGTTGTTCAGAGCGGGATGCTCTCCGCCGGGTTTCTCTTCCAGATTCTGAGAGAGGGGTATTTCGGGCTTAGCAAGGCCTGTTCCATCGGCAACAAGGGCGACGTGAACGAGTGCGATTTCCTGGAATATTTTGCGGGGGACGAAACCACGGAGGTAGTGGGCATGTATCTGGAGTCCATTGCCGATGCGGCTCGATTCCGTAACGCCTTGTCCGGGCTGAAGAAGCCGGTGGTGGTCCTGAAAGGGGGAATCAGCAGGCAAGGGGCACAGGCGGCGAAGAGCCACACGGCCAGCCTCTCAGGGAACGCCTTGCTGGCGGATGGGTTCTTCCGGCAGACCGGGGTTTACCGGGCAACCGACTTTTTTGAGATGGTCGACCTTATCCGGGCGCTCGTCCTCTGGAGGGGGAAGATCGGGGGCCCGAGGATCGGGGTCCTGACCTTCAGCGGCGCGTCGGGCATCGTTGCTGCCGACCACCTGGACCGCAGAGGGATGACCCTTGCCCATTTGTCGGAGGACACGATCAGGACCCTCAGAACCGTCTTTCCGGAGTGGATGGAACCCATGAATCCGGTGGACCTCTGGCCGGCCATTGAAAGGGTGGGGCGCAGGGCCTACATCGTTGCTGTGCAGGCGTTGCTGAAAGACCCGGGGGTGGACGGCCTTTACGTTCACGTCTACGTGGATGAGGCGTTTCTGGGGGACATCGTGGAGGCATTGGAGTCCCTCAGGTATGCAGACAAACCCGTGGCCGTTTGGGCGATCGGCGACACGCGTTGCTTCCCCGCCCTCCGAAGTCATGTGGAACCCCTGGGCGCTCCCGTCTTTGGGGAGGTTGCGCGTGGGGTCCTGGCACTGAGCCTTGCTCTGGGTCCGCGCCCACGCCCAAATTGACACACGCGGCCTAGCGCCGTATACTCATGCAACCATCCGGAAAGGAGAAGAAACCATGGTTATGGATGAAGCCGAATCCGTCAGAAAGCGAATCAGGCTGGCCCGGGACGCAAGAGGACTGAGCGTCGTCGAACTGGCAAACAAGGTCGGATGCTCGGAGGAGTACCTGGACTGGGTCGAGGAGGGTCAGGTCCAGGCCCCGGTCGCCCTTCTCATCAGGCTGGCCAGGGCGCTGAGGATGGATTCGGGCACGTTTCTGGAAGCCGAACGATCCGTGTCCCGGCGCAAGCAGGAAGCGGACAAGCGGACCGAGCATTACTCCTACAGGACCCTGACGCCGTCCGAGGAAGACAGCCACCTGATGGCCTTTTCCATAACCATACCACCCAAGACGTCTCACACGGGGGTAGGATATCGGCATGAGGGCGAGGAATTCGTGTATGTGCTTTCCGGGGAGGTGGTGCTGACCATCGAGAAGAAGAAGACGAAACTGGCCAGAAGGAAATGTCTGCGATTCAACTCCAATCTTTACCACCACCTTTCGAACCCGGGGCCCAAGAAGGCCGAGTTGCTCGTGATCCTCTATATGCCCTGACCACGGCTTCCACGGGCCCGTAAAGGGTGCCGGCCGTCCTTTTCGGAAATCGTGTCAGTGCGGCATTCCCTGGCTTCTGCCCTTGCGTGCCCCGTTCAGAGAAGGCGAAAGGAGGGGAGAATGAGCGGTTTCAAGGAATTTGCGCGATTCGACGCGATTGGACTGGCTGAGTTGATTCGAAGGAAGGAGGTATCTCCCGAGGAAGTCTGCGAGGAGGCCATCGGACGGATCGAAAGGCTGAACCCGAAAATCAATGCCGTTGTCACACCGATGTACGATCTGGCCCGCAAGAGGCTCCGGGAGCCACTCCCCGATGGTCCGTTTGCGGGCGTTCCCTTTCTGCTCAAGGACATCATCGAGGAATATGCCGGGGTCCCTCTTACCAAAGGCAGCAGGGCCTTCAGGAACTACGTCCCTGCCTCTGACAGCGAGATGGTGAAGAGATACAAGGAAAGCGGGGTGGTGGTCCTGGGGAAGACCAACACCCCGGAGTTCGGATTGATGGGTGTCACGGAGCCGGAACTCCACGGGCCCACCCGAAATCCCTGGAGCACGGAACACACTCCGGGTGGTTCCAGCGGAGGTTCAGCCGCTGCGGTGGCCAGCGGCATGGTTCCCATGGCCTCGGGCAACGACGGCGGGGGCTCGATCCGCATTCCCTCATCGTGCTGTGCTCTGTTCGGTCTGAAGCCTACGCGCGGCCGGAACCCGACCGGGCCGAGAGTGGGGGAATTGTGGCAGGGCGCTGTTGTGTCGCACGTGATCACCCGCACTGTGAGAGACAGCGCGGCCATGCTGGATTTTACCCAAGGCCCGGAATCCGGTGCGCCCTATATCATTCCCGAACCGGTAAGAGCTTATAGGGAGGAGATTCAAAGGGAGCCCGGCTCTCTGAGGATCGCGTTCAATACCGTTTCGCCCATCGGCACCGCGGTTCACCCGGAGTGTGTAAGGGCGGTCCAAGAAACGGTCCGCCTGCTGGAGAGCCTGGGCCACAAGATGGAAGAGGACCGGCCTGAAGTGGACGGCCACGCCCTGGCCAGGAGTTACTTCACCCTGTACTTCGGGGAAGTGGCGGCCGACATCCGGGAACTGAGGACCGTTCTGTGCAGGAAACCAAAACCCGCGGATGTGGAACCCCTGACCTGGACCCTCGGCCTGCTGGGCCGCACTTTCAGTGCGGGCGATTTTGTCGCAGCCGTGCGTGAATGGGGAATTGCCGGCAGGGCCATGGGCTGCTTTCATGAGAGCTATGACCTGTATCTTACCCCCACCCTGGCCCATCCGCCCGTGAAGATCGGCGATCTTCAGCCCACGGCCTTCGAGCGCGTGCTCATGAACGTGGTGAACGCGACCGGATTGGGTCTGGTGCTGAAGCACTCGGGAATTACGGATGAGATGGCGAAAACGAGCCTGTCGAAGATGCCCTTTACCCAGCTGGCGAACCTGACAGGACAACCGGCCATGTCGGTCCCCCTCCACTGGACTCCCGACGGATTGCCCTGCGGGGTTCAGTTCATGGCTCCCTTCGGGGATGAAGCCGTATTGTTCCGGCTGGCGGCGCAGCTCGAAAAGGCCAAGCCATGGTCTGCCAGGCACTGCCGGGTATGGGCCGAACCCTGATGGCCGCATGTGGGCATGTCAGTCCAGGATCTCGCATGGGATATCGGCCTTCAACAGGGAGTAGGGTGCCGGTTTCCTGTGTCCGGGAAGAGAGGTCATGCAGAGGCGCTTCAACTGGTCGCTCGTCATGGCATGGGTGGTCAGCACGACCACGCATTGGCCCAGATGCGAGCCTTCTGCCCGGCCGGAACTGTTGCTGCCGTCCTGCCTCCGGAGCAGGTGACTATTCCTCGGCACACAAAAAAATCCTTGACTTGAGTAAAAAAAAGGGATTATCATGATTGTAACCATAAAGGCTCGCTTTTATAGGCGAGCCAGTTTCGTTCTGAGGGTAGGTTCCATTTGTCAAGAGTGGCAACCTGAAGAAGTCAGAAACTAGAGGAATCTTTTTGAAAGGAGGGTGTCACCATGGCCAATGGAACAGTGAAGTGGTTCAACGACCAGAAGGGTTTCGGCTTCATAGAGCAAGAAGGCGGTCCTGACGTATTCGTTCATCATTCAGCGATCAATGGGAGCGGCTTCAAGTCTCTGAGAGAAGGCGACCGGGTTACTTTTGACATCGAGCAGGGCAAAAAAGGCCCCGCTGCAGCCAATGTCACGGTAGTCTAGTAACTGCTGCAAGTCTGAAAAGGGCATCCTGCCAAATCAAGGCGGGATGCCCTTTTTCTCTATCCGGCAACCGCCTTTCCCTCGAATTTCAATTGATCGCAGACGATTTTTTGGATTTTCAGCCCACCCAGACGGCAAAGGGTTGCCCCTTCCTCGGACTTCATTCCCTCCCCCCAGGCAACGATGGAGGTATGGCTGACAAAGCCGCGATGGTCAAGACCAACAAAATCGACTATCTAGGCAAGAAGAACATATTAAAAAAAATAAAAGCTTGACTTATATTAAATATTAGCCTAAAATATGATAAAAATTATAAGATATATAAGAAATTAATTATTTATAATAATGATAATAGATACTTATTAGAAATATTGTAGAAGCACTATTCTATTGAATCAGGTTGGCAGGTTTCAGGGCCGTGTCCGGAAAGAGATAGGCAAATTCAGAAGTAGCTGAGTGTTCCGTTCGGGACTTGGAATACCATGTTGAAAAGGGTGGGTGATTAATCCATATCGTCCGGCAGCAAGAAGCGGTTTCCTCCCTCCTCTTGTTCTTCCCCGTTTCTTTTGAAATGCCTCCCCCTTTCATACGTTTCTCTCTATTTTTCAGCCTCATCGTTCTATCGGGCAAAAGAAATCTTGGCCAATGGTGACAGTAGCGCTGCGAGTGAACCCTCGGAAAAGGCAACTGTCATCTTCGGAATGGATCTCCCTTCTTCGGAGAAAGAAGGCCCACATCGCTAACCCTCTCAAAATGGAGGCACCCGAGATGAAAAAGCAAGATATCAAACCCTTTGTATGGGGAATGGCGGTCGGCTCGCTCATGTTGCTTATTGTGATTTTCTCTGCAGGATGGGTAGTAACAAGTGGCTCTGCCGAGGCTCAAGCCAAAGAGATTGCAGCCAGTGCCGTGCTCGATCGCTTGACGCCGATTTCGGTCGCACAATTCATGAAAGATCCAAACAGGCAAGAGCGACTCAAGGAGTTGAAGGCAGAAGAGTATTACAAGAGGGGTGAATTCGTGCAAAAACAGGGCTGGGCTACGATGCCCGGTGAGAAGGAACCGGATAGTTTCGTTGCTGATGAGTGTGCCAGACGGCTTTTGGAACTCAAGATGTAAGGGCTTCATCCCTCTTTGCGCCTGTGGCCGGAGGCACAATTCAAAGCGATCTGCCGTAGGGTATCCGCAACCCCACGCGAGGGGGATCATTGTGTATCATGGACGATTCGGTAGAGTCGTCCATGCTTCTCACAAGTCAGAGACTGAAGGGGGAGTCTGTTTTGGCGCAGATCATGACAACCAGAGAAATGGCGAAGTACCTCAAAATGCATCAAATAACGATCTGCAAGCTTGCCAAGGCAGGGAAAATCCCTTCATTCCGAGTCGGTAGAGTCTGGCGATTTGACAAAGAGGCAATTGATGAATGGATCGCCAAAGGCTAAGAGACCCGGTGGAGGAACGTATCTATCATGAGAATGAAACTGTACGGCGGGTTGGAATGCAATGCGGTTCGAAAAACCAGGGAAAGACTTGTCATGAGCAAGGCGGAGCTTGCCAGAAGGGCAGGGATTTCCTCATTGACGGTCGATAGGATCGAGCAAGGTCAGAGTTGTCGAATTGAGACCAAAAGGAAGATCCTGTTGGCCTTTGGGTATCCCCTCTCCGAGAAGGGCCGGATTTTTATAAATGCCTGATAGTATGGCTGTAGAGGTGCCCTGATGAGCCAGGCAAGAAACGGTGACATTGTTACAGTTCATTACACGGTAATGCTGGGAAACGGCCATGTGGTTGAGACTTCGAGAGAGAGGCAGCCCCTTCGGCTTACCCTGGGGGGCGGAAGACTCATGCCTGCCGTTGAAGAAGGAATCGTCGGCATGGAAATTGGCGCCAAAAAGACAATCCGAATCCCGCCGGAGAACGCATTTGGATTGAGGCGGGAGGAGTTGGTTGTCGATGTGGCCAAAGACCGTTTGCCCCCTAATATATCGCCTGCTGTTGGGCAGCGGCTCCAGAGGCGACAACACAATGATGCCTATTTCAAGGCAGTCATTACAAGCGTCAATGAGGACGACGTAACCCTCGATGCCAATCATCCCTTGGCGGGAAATGCCCTCTTGGTCGATGTCGAACTGCTTGAAGCGGTATGATGTTTTCACTTAGGTGCAGGGTGGGTAAGGAAGCGCAGCAGGAATGCAGCACCTCCAGGGGCCTGTCTGATTACAGGCTCCTTTAGGGGCTGAAAGGAGGTCGTTCGCATCCCCCGGCCTTGTGAGCCGAATGAATTGTGTTTCACACAGAATCTGACGAACAACGGTCAGAGAAGATCTTCAAAACAAAGAAGGGAGTCAATTATGAATATTTATGTGGGTAACTTGTCGTACGAAGTCACGGAAGAGGTCCTGAAGGAGGCTTTTGAGGCCTTCGGTCAGGTCGAATCCGCTAAAATTATCAAAGACATGTACGATGGAAGATCAAAGGGATTCGGATTCGTCGAAATGCCGGCAAAAGGTGAGGCCCAGTCTGCAATAGAAGGCTTGGACGGGAAGGACTTGAAGGGCCGATCGGTCAACGTGAAGGAGGCTCGCCCTCGCGCCGGAGGTCGTGGCGATAGTGAGAGACGTGGTGGTGGAAGAGGATATGGAGGCGGCAGAGGCGGGCGAGGAGGCGGCCGCGGTTTCTGAGGCAAGCTGTGTCAGCAGTCCAGTGTATTTAAGGATCTGACCCCTGGTCGGTGAGAAGTTCACTCGCGCGCGCGAGTCGCTGGATCAAGGTCCTGGAGAACGCCTCATAGAATCTCAGCCTGGTATTGGCGGAGGTCACTTTCACCGTCGATGCACTCATCTTGATCAAAACGACCCGCGTCGCGGCCCTGATGGTGGCGCTGCGCTGGCTTGCGCCCAGATAGGCCATCTCACCAAAGCAATCCCCCCTCTTCAGCTCTGCCAGAAGATTCCCCCTCTTGTGGACGATGGCCTTCCCCATCACGAGGACGTAGAAACAGTCATCGATTTCCCCTTCGGCGATAATGGTGGCGTCCGGCTGGTACTCAAGCCATTGGGTCGATTCGATGACCTCTGCCAACTCGCCCGGATGGAAATCCTGAAAAAACTCCATCCTCTTCAGAGCGTTCAACCGCTCCTGGTGGCTGATCTCGATATCCAGGGATTTCATCGTGTCGTAAACGCTGGTCAGATCGGCCGCCATCTCGATTCCGCTTCTGTAGCGGTTGTTTGGGTCCTTCTCCAGTGCCCGGGCGACAATGGTCTCAAGGGATCCTGGGATTTCCGCCCGGTATTCTCTCGGGGGCGCGGGGTTGTCGTTCAGTATCTTGTAGAAGACGGCCACATCGGTTTCAGCCATGAACGGTTTGACACCCGTCAGCAACTCATACATGACCACACCGAGTGAGAAAAGGTCGCTCTGGGGGACCACCTTCTCTTGTCGGAGCTGTTCCGGGGACAGGTAATACACGGATCCGGTGAGGCTCCCGGATTTCTCGGTGTAAGATGCCCCTTCCAGCATGGCGATGCTGAAGTCAGCGACCTTCGCTTCTCCTCTGTTTGAGATGAGGATATTGCTGGGCTTGATATCGCGGTGAATGACTCCATTGGAGTGTGCATATTCCAGGGCTTTTGCACACTGGAAAATGATCCTCACAATGTCGGCGAGCGGCAGCACCGAAGTTTCGTTGCAGTACTGTTTCAGCGTGGCGCCCTCGACGTATTCCATGACAAGGTAGCAGGTGTCATCCTCCACAATCGCGTCATGCAACGCCACAATGGAGGGGTGCATGAGTCTTCCTGCCACGCGGGCTTCGTTGAAGAAGACCTTCTTGAACTGTTCGAGATCAGGAGGGTCCTTGGAGGATGCAATGGCTGTCTTGATGGCTACCTTTCGTTCAATAAACGGATCCCACGCCAGATAGACAGCCCCCATGCTCCCTCTCCCTAGTTCCGCGTTGATGAGGTATCTGCCTACCGATGTCGGAATCGTGTCAACGGTCATCCTAGCACCCCGGTCTTTTCCGGAAAGCAGGTGTCTCCGGAGGAAATAAGGTTTCTTGCGGGTTCCTCATCTTCGCCCTGCGCATCACCCTCCATCTGCTCTTCCATCACGCAAGATCAGACTACCGGTGAGGTATTCTGTCAGAAACTTCAGCGACTTTCAAGGGTTGATCCGGCGAGGGTCTTCATCCTTTTCAATATGTGATCAATTGTGTTATCGGTGGATCCGATCCGAATCGGGAGAACGGGTTCCCTGTCCTGTTACGTCGATAAGTATACAGTGTCACGACTGGCTATGGATATAGCCGGGGGGGACGAGCGGAGGTTCCGGGCAATGAACAAGATCGGCGAGCATGAGGCGATCATTCAGCGAGCACTTTCCCTGGGCATGGAATATGAAAGGACCATTACAGGTTGCTGCCAGTGCACGATAGCGGCGATTCAGGATGCCCTGGACATCCAGAATGACGTTGTGTTCAAGGCGGGAAGCGGCCTGACGGCCGGTGGAGGGGTTTCTTGCGAAGGTTCTTGTGGAGGCTATACGGGCGGCATCATGGTGATGAGTTCGCTTTTTGGCAGGCGGCGAGAGAGATGGGATGATGACAGGGAGGAGAAGGACTGTGCGCACCGGATGGCCAGGGGCCTCATGGAGAGATTCAACCGCCAATACGGGAGCAACATCTGCAGAGAGATCCATCGCGGCATTTTCGGAAGGTGTTTTGATCTCAGAGATGCCCGGGAAAGAAAAGAGTTTGAAAGACTGGGGGCCCATCGTGACAAATGCACGTCTGTTGTGGGGAGAGCCGCGGCCTGGGCAGCGGAACTCATCCTGGGAGAGGCGTCAAACCGTGGTATGTCCTTGGGTGATCTGCAAAGGATCAGGTAATCCTGCGCGGGTAAGGAGGGTGGCTGGCGGAAGGCAATCTGAGTGGGGACACAGGGGACAACCTCTGCCTCTCTTGGTATATCACTTTGGTGCTTTACGGGGAGGTTGAAAGGCACGGGGGCTGTTTCAGATTGATCAATGCAGTAAGGGCTTGTCAGGAAATAACCTTCACAGATCGGTCATGCTGCCATTCGCCCTGAGGTATCGAAGGGTGAATGCTCCGCTCATGCTTCGATACCTCAGCATGTCTCCGGATTGGTCTTGGCCAGATCGTGACATTTGGAACACCGCTTTTCAAAGAGGGCTCCGGGCTCCTGTTTTTCATCCACCGCCAGGGTTTGCGGCGGCGGGACAAAGAGCGGGGCATAAGCCACCAGCCCCACTGCGACCTTTACCGATATTCTCGTGCGCAAACCTCCTCAACGGGCACTTGCCCAAGCGTTCTGAGACGGTTGCCGGTGCGATGCGACCATATCCCTCAAGGGAAATCAGTCGCGCTGATGAATGTGGTAGAGGGTGCGGGTGGTGGCGAAGATACACAGGCCCATGTGGTAGATCAGGTTTTTGAAGGTGGCGGGCAGCTGGTTGTATTCCTTTTGAAGGGCCTCCGAATCCAGGGGCCTTGTCTTCAATTCCTTGGATGCGGCCACTGCGGCGGATCGCGGTTCGAGGCCCGTATCCAGGAAAGGCAGGAATCCGAACAAGTCCTCTTTGCCCAGCAGGACAAGCGGAAGAGAACCCTTTTGGGACTCGCCGATGAGGAGGGCCTCGCCGTCCAGGATGGTGAAAAGCTCCTCTTTCGGCGAACCCTTTTCCATCACGATCTCCTTGCCGTCGGCTGCCCCGGCAAGGCCGTCCTCCCCGGCGAAGAGATCTACGGCCCTGTCGGTAATCCTGCGCAGCCTCCTGTCCAGACTGACCAGGACAGAACGGAAATCCGGCGAGAGGGAGGTGAATATCTTGCTGAGCCGCTCTGTGTCCAGCAGCCCCAGGCGGAGAGAACTCAATGCCTTTACATTGGCGCTCCTGGCGTGTTCCTGAAAAAGGAGGGCGCTGATGGTCCCGACGAAACAACCCTCTCCCATTCTGGCCACCGTAATCGGCCCGTTGCTTGTTTCCCGATTCACTTCGACCGAGCCTTCCAGGATGACCCAGATCCATTTGCCGTGGGCCCCTTCCTTGATGACCTTGTCTCCCTCCGGGAATTCTTCTTCCCCGATGATGAAGGAGTAGTCGACAAAAGGACCCTTGATAATCGGGGCCATATCCTTCGTGGCGGACGCCGCTTCAGTCCCTTCCGCCACGGCTTCGTGAAGGGAGACGGGAGCCCCCACCTGCTTGATGACCCCGTCGTCGAGCATGCGCAAGGCGTCCAGCACAATCTGCATCCTAGCCTGCTTGATCGCCCTGCCCGAGGTCACCTGCTCTTCGCGGAACTCGAATCGCCCTTCGATCCATCCGAAAAGCGCGTAAACGGCCTCCACGCCGTTTAGGGTTCCACAGGAGGCGTTGATTGGGTTGCCGCCTTCAAAATGGATAAGGCCCGGGTAGGGTGCATAGGGCGTGGTGAGTTCCAGGATCCCCGTACTTGCGTTGCCGCCGAGGATCTGGAAGATGTCGGCAAGGCTGATGAAACCGAGACTGCCTTCCAGTGAGGATCGACCAACCATCGGAGGTGATTACCCCGTCCACTTGAGCTCTTTTTGGAGATGGTTCAGGGTCAGGAGCAGGGTCTTCTTGAGGGTCTCTCCGACCCCTGCGCCCTTCACGGCACTGGCTTCGAAGGAGGGCGCCTTGAGCTTGCTGTTGAGATCCTTCTCCATGAGCGCCACGGGCATAATCGG
>JAFGPH010000296.1 GCA_016926135.1 Deltaproteobacteria bacterium | reverse complement strand
CTACAGCGGCAGAATGATCGGCAACACCAGCGGCCGCCTTTCGATGATTTTATAGAAGAAGTGCTGCAGCCTCTTCCTGACTTCCGATCCGACCGGCCCCCAGTCCACGCGGGCAGGCCTTTCAATATCATCCAGCACCTCCAGCACAATGCACTTCGCATCCTCCAAAATGGAGCTTTGCTGCTCCTCGAACACAAACCCCCGGGAGACGAGATCGGGTCCGTAGAGAACATCTCCGGTCTGCTCATCTACAGCGAGCAGCACGATGACCATACCCTCGCCGGAAAGCCTCATCCTGTCCCGCAACACCACCTCCCCCACATCTCCGACCCCTTTTCCATCCACCATCACCCTGCCGGTCGGCACCCGGTCGCCCAGGGTCATTTCCCCCCCAGTGAAGTGGATCGGGATGCCGTCTTCCACCACGGCCAGTCGCTCCTGCGGGATACCGATTTCCGCGGCCAGTTGCGAATGCTTGACCAGGTGCCGGTACTCCCCGTGGATCGGGATGAAATACCTGGGTCTGACCAGATTCAGCATGAGCTTCAATTCTTCCCGGTAGGCATGCCCGGAGGAATGGATATCCGAGACCTTCTCGTACACGACCTCCGCGCCCATGCGATAGAGATCGTTGATGATGGCGCTGATGGCCCTCTCGTTGCCGGGGATGAAGCGGGAAGAAAGCACGACCGTGTCGCCACTCTTGATCTTGATCGCCTTGTGCTTGTCCTGGGCCATTCGCGTGAGGGCGGACAGGGGTTCTCCCTGACTTCCGGTGGTGACCACCACGACCTGACGGTCCTGAAGCTGCTCGACGGCGTGCTCCGTGGTTTCCGTTCCCTCCGGCATTCTGAGAATACCCTCTTCCAGGGCGATTCGAACATTCACCCTCATGCTTTTCCCGCTGAAGACGACCTTTCTGTGGAATTTCACGGCCAGATCGATGATCTGCTGGATGCGGGTGATGTTGGAGGCGAACACGGCAATGATGAATCTCCCCTTGGAGAGCCGAAAGAGGATCTCCAGGGTTTTTTTTACATCCCTTTCGCTGAGGGTGAATCCGTCCTTTTCCACGTTTGTGGAATCGGAGAACAAAGCCAGCACATTCTGCTTCCCGTAGTGGGCAAAGCGGACCATGTCCGTATACTGGCCGTCCACGGGGGTCTGGTCGATCTTGAAGTCTCCCGAGTGGACAATGATCCCTTCGGGGGTTTCTACGGCGAGCCCGACTCCGTCCACAATACTGTGGTTCACCCGGATATACTCCACGGAAAAAGGCCCGAGGGAGGTCACCTCTCCCGGGTTCACCTTTACCAGGTTGGTCTGCTGGAGCAGGTTGTGCTCCTTGAGCTTTTCCTTCAGGAGTTCCAGGGTGAAGCTGGTCCCATAGACCGGGACGTTGAATTCCTTGAGCAGGAAAGGCATGGCTCCGATGTGGTCTTCGTGGCCGTGGGTCAGGATGACGGCCAGGATCTCTTCGCGTCGCTCCCTCAGAAACTGAAAGTCAGGGATGACCACATCCACGCCGGGCATGTACTGCTCCGGAAACATGAGGCCGGCATCCACGATCAGCAGTTGCCGGTCGTATTCCAGAACCATCATGTTGAGGCCTATTTCACCCAGGCCGCCTAGGGGAATCACACTCAGCATAGGATGCCTTCATCGCCTTGAGCGTTTATTTTGAATTAACAATAGCTTATTTCTTCCTGCCGCGTGAGTCAATACGGAATTTCACCGCGAGCGCTTGAGGCTTGCTTCCGTATGAGGGGTTGTGGTAGCTTAACCCCGTTCGTGCCCATGGCGTTCAACTCTTCACAAGGAGCACACGGTATGGCAAGCGTAAACAAGGTCATTCTGGTCGGGAATCTGGGAAAGGATCCGGAGGTTCGCCACACGCCCTCAGGGAAGGTAGTCGCTTCCTTCAGCCTTGCAACGACCGAGCGCTGGGGTAAGGGCGACGAAAGGAAGGAAGAGACCGAGTGGCACCGTGTGGTGGCATGGGGGAGGCTCGGGGAGATCTGCGGCGAATATCTCCATAAAGGGAGTCCGGTGTACATCGAAGGAAGGCTCCGGACTCGTTCGTGGGACGACAAGGAAGGGAACAAACGATACACCACGGAGATCGTCGCCCTGACCATGCAGATGCTGGGACCGGCCGGCAAGGGCGGCGGGGCCTCCCAGGAAGAGAGATTCCCATCCGAAGAACCCATCTCGATCCCGGACGACGACATTCCATTCTAGTGTCGTGTAACCCGAATAACTTGTCATCTCGACCGAAGGGAGAGATCTGTAAGCACTGAAAAAGATAAAATTTCTCGCTTTGCTTGAAATGACAGTAATGTCAAACTACTTGTGTTACACGACACTGCAGACGGCACGGTTCGGCGTGAAGGGAAGCAACGGCGATAAGGGCGGAGGCTCGGAGGGGCCGCTGGGCGGCTAGGCGTCCTTATTCCTTTTCTCTTCGCTTTTTTCCGGTGAGGGGATTTCCTCGGGAGGTTCCTTGGTGGCCTTCTTGAAGTTCTTGATGCCTTTCCCGATACCGCTGCCGATCTCCGGGAGTTTTCCGGCCCCAAAGATAATCAAAATGATCACCAGGACTACGAGAAGTTCCGGCATACCGATACCAAACATGTCATTCCTCCGTCCGGCAGGTTGCTGAAAAACACCCATCTCCGGCGTTTCCCTCATCCCTCGTCATTGCGACGTACCATAAAGTACGCCTCATTCCTCTGGATTTCGGGTGCCTTGCATCTGGATGTTTTTGAGCAACCTCCGTCAAGGTTGG
The DNA here is from genome assembly GCA_016926135.1 of Deltaproteobacteria bacterium. Next base: position 785 of record JAFGPH010000296.1, on the reverse strand, counting down.
CTTTCCAGCTCTTCCAACAGCAATTTGAACTCGTTGGAGCGAAGGAACGCCCCCATGCTCCTACGATAATCCAGCCATGCCGACCACATGGCCTTCCATTCCTCGTTGTGCCAAAACAGGGTCGGCTTCGCCCCGTTCCTCGTGATCGCCAGAAACTCTTCAAACTCCTCCCGGCACGCTTCACACAGCCGCAAACCCGGATGCGCAGGATGCGGCCGGGTGGATCCGTCCCGGGTTTGCAGTTGCGCATTGCACATCGCGCATTTCATGTGGCAGGAGGAGCACTGGAGAAACTTCTGAACGGTTTCCATCTTGCCGCGGAAATGCTCCAGCCTCTCTTTGTTTCTCCTGCTCTCAACCCGAGCCTCAAAATCGATGACTTTTTCCACCTGGAAATCCTTGGAGTGAAAGGGTGTTCAGCGATCCGGGTTTTCCGATAGCGTAACACCGAATCGCTCTCAAGTCAATCCTATCACTTCCTTCGCTGTCCGCCCGAGCCTCGCAATGTTGCGGACCACGGTAAGGCCTGCAGACTCCAGCGCACGGATTTTGTCCTCCGCCTTTCCCTTTCCTCCGGAGATGATGGCCCCTGCGTGGCCCATGCGCTTGTCGGGAGGGGCGGTCAGACCTGCAACGAACGCGATGAGCGGCTTTCTGAATCGGGCTCGCGCATAGTCCGCCGCTTCCTCTTCGGCAGTGCCCCCAATTTCCCCGATGATCAGGACCCCCCGGGTGTCCGGGTCCTGCCCGAATCTCTCCAGGTGATCGATAAAGGAGGAGCCTAT
>JAFGPH010000295.1 GCA_016926135.1 Deltaproteobacteria bacterium | reverse complement strand
TGAATGGCCCCGGAAATCCCGCAGGCGATGTACAGGTTGGGCGAAACGACTTTCCCCGTTTGACCCACCTGGTCCGAATGGACTCTCCAGCCCGCGTCCACCGCGGAACGTGAGGCCCCCACGGAGGCGCCGATGACCGCGGCGAGGTCTTCCAGGACCTTGAACCCTTCAGGACCCTTCATCCCCCTACCGCCCGAGACGATTTTATCCGCCTCGGTCAGATCCACCTTGCCGCTCTGGTCCTTGATGATGTCGGCCACTTTCGTCTTCAGGTCCGCATCGCTGATTGTGAAAGCCGCATCCACCACCTGAGCGGACTTGGATGGATCAGGTTCGTTCATCGGCATGACGTTGGGCCTTGCCGTGGCCGTCTGAGGCAGGCTGTCCTCGCCAAAGCCCACCCTGGCATATGCCTTGCCGGCATAAATGGGTCTCGTGGCTACCAGTTTCCCCCCTTCGATGGAAAAGGCGGTACAGTCCTGGGCCATGCCCACCCCGAGTCGGGCGGAAAGGCGTGCCGCCAGATCCTTTCCCTGAACCGATGCGCCGATCAGCAGAATGGCGGGGGCCTCGGCCTGTATGATCTGGGCCAGTACGGAGGCATAGGCATCGGTGGTATACTGTCCCAGCCGGGGATCGTCGGCAACCAGGATCTTATCGGCGCCGTAATGGCCGAGGACAGGGGCCTTTGACTTGATGTCCGATCCTATCAGTACCGCCGTCAGGGGCTGGCCCAGCGCGTCCGCTAGGCGTCTCCCCTCACTGACCATCTCGAAGGATATCTTTCGAATCTCTCCGTCTCTCTGCTCAGCTATTGTCATGACTCCTTGTGCCATTTCGTGTCTCCTTTATCTTGGAAATCTACATGATCCTAGATGCGCTACATGATCTTGGCCTCTTCGTGAAGGAGTTTGGCCAGTTCATCGGCCTTTGATTCGGGTGAGTCGCCCTGGACAATCTTCCCGGCCGTTCTCTGAGGAGGCGGAGTCAGTCCAAGGACCTTGAGTTTTCTCCCGCCCTCACCGAAGTCGCCGGGATTGAGGCCCAGGTCGGCCAGCGTCTTTTCAGCCAGAGGTTTCTTTTTTGCCTTCATGATGCCGGGAAGAGAGGCATACCTCGGTTCGTTCAGCCCTTTCTGTGCGGTGATAAGCGCCGGTAGACCGGTTTCGATGATGAGGGTCTGGCCTTCCACCGGTCTGTGGGCCTTCAGGGACTTTCCGTCTTCAGCCACCTCCAACTTCACGACCACTGACATGTGGGGGATGCCCAGGTACTCTGCGAGGGAAGCGCCCACCAGACCCATGTCATCGTCGACGCCTCTCAGGCCGGTGAAGATGAGGTCATAAGGCAGATCCTTGATGGCCGCGGCAAGGGCCTTGGCTACGGCGATCGCGTCGCTTCCCTCCACGGCGGGGTCGCTGATCAGAATGCCCTTGTCCGCACCCATGGCGAGAGCGGTCCGGAGGGACTCCGTCACTCTCTTGGGGCCGAGGCCGACGACCGTGACCTCCCCTCCGAACTTCTCCTTCAGGCGCAGCGCCTCCTCAACACCGAATTCGTCATAGGGGTTCATGACCCATTTGATGTCATCCTTCACGATGGATTTTCCATCTGGAGCGATCTTGATCTGCGTCTCCGTATCCGGTACCTGTTTGATGCATGCTATGATATTCACGTTACCCTCCTTATCCCAAGTGTTGGACTAAAACCGTTCGCAGTATCGATAGTCAGGGGGAAAACCGTCCTTTCTCAGCCTACGAACGAGCAGGATCCCTGATCAGGCCGTGCAGGAAATACTCGCTGATCTGCTTGGCAGCGGTCTCAATATCATATTTCCTGTGGCTTGACAATACCCAGAACCTGGACATTTCGTCCAAGGCCCCGAAAAAGGCCCGCTTCGCAATGTCAGGAATGATGACCTTCTTGAAGAGACCCGCTTCCTGTCCTTCCCTGATGATCTCGCCAATGAGGTTCAGGTACTGAATGAACTTCTCGTTCTTGTACTCCTTCATGAACTTGCTGCTCTGGCGGAGTTCCACCTGGATGATCTCGGCCATGTTCTTGTTCAGCTCGATCAACCTCAGGTGAGTGAGGGCGAACTTTTCGATCTTCTTGACCGCGTCCTTTTCCTTGGAAAGCTCCTCGATCATGTTGTCCAGGACGGCCTTCATCTGTTCTTCAAAGAGGGAGATGAGGATATCGTCCTTGTTTTCGAAATAGAGATAGATCGTGCCGTCCGCTACCTGAGCCTCCCTGGCGATATCGGACACCTTTGCATGGAAGAAGCCCTTCTTGGCAAATATCTTTGTGGCCGCCTGGATGATCCTGTGATACTTGTCGCCGTTCCTGCCCTTCATGGCGCCCCTCGAACGATGAATGATCATTCATTCACTAGCATTCCGGAAAAGCGTATGTCAAGTCCTTTTGGAGGTCTGGCTAAGGGGCTCGGTTCCATCCGAGGAATCCCGCCTCAGGAGACCAAGAATCCCGGCCGTGGATGAGGAAGAAGACGTTCTGGATACCATAGCCGATGCGATCCTCGATGGTCACCTTCTCAATGCGCACAAGATCGACCTCAAACGAGATTCCACGAGGAAACCCCGTTCAGACTTGACAAAGAACAGGAACTCTGAGAAATAAGAAACTCCAGACTCGGCACGCTCCGACAAGACCGGTAGGTTTCCTCCGGAACGCTTGGACGCTTTGCCTCGGAAGGGGTGGAGACTTCCCCCGGAACACGCATTTCTTGGAAGGGAATACAGATGGACAGGGCATTGAATGTTTTTCAAAGGAGGGCTGGGCAGTGGAAACAGGACAACTGCTTCAAGGAAAAAGGGTGTTGATCGTTGATGACGAACCCGACGTTCTGGATGCTTTGACTGAGCTTCTGAGCATCTGCATGATTGATCGTGCATCTACATTCGAGGAAGCAAAGAAACTTCTTGAAACATATAGCTACGACGTTGTGGTTCTCGACATCATGGGCGTCAGGGGATTCGAACTTCTCCAGATTGCGAAAGGGAAAGACATCCCTACTCTCATGCTCACCGCCCATGCCTTGAACGAAGACACCTTGAAGAAATCCGCAGAAGAGGGAGCTTCCTACTATGTTCCGAAGGACGAAATCGGAAAGATTGAGGTGTTTGTCGCAGATGTGATTGAGGCCAGAGAGAAAGGAAAAAACCCGTGGGTCAAGTGGTTCGAGAGACTCGGCCCCTTCTTCCACGAAAGGATCAATTTTAGAGGTCCGAATTGGAGAGAAGATCATAAGAAATTCTGGGATGAGAAACTCAAGCAATTGACAGCCTATTAATACCGCGTTTCATGTTTCCCCTTAGGGTGAGATCTGGGGAACGGTAACCCTCCAGCGACACCCATGGAGGGGAGGGAGCATGAAATAGTCCGCTTTTTGCAGAGCTGCGTATTGCACGCTTTCCCCCTTGAAAAGGAACACTTCGTTGCCAAAGCGTCGCCTGAGGATCATGCTGGCTCGGGTGTAACATTCCCTAAAAACCAGCTTGACAGGGAAGCATGTATACAGTATACAAATCCTGCACCATGGCCTTGACCTGACGACACGGTCGAGAAGAGAAGATCTATTCGCTCTAAGCGTTTGAGAAGGCTCGCTCTTCCACCAACCTTTAACCGGCAGCGGACGGACCCCATGGATCTTTTCAATAACGTCACGGTCCTCTCCCTCGAACAAGCTACGGTTCTTTCCTACATGACTTTCCGGCTGGTCCAGGACGACACGCAGGTTTGCCGGCTGGAGCCCCCTGTGTATGGGGAGCCGAACGGGCCCATCGGGGGCATTGCCGGGATGATAGCGGAAATACAAAAACGCCGGGTGGCTGAAAGGAGGTGAGCTTCGAGGGTAAGGAACAGTAGACGCGCGAATCGGTGGACGGCCTCATGGGGAGGCGATTTCAGACAGCTCTAAGACATGAAAAGGAGGAGAGAAATGAAGAAAGTATCCCTAATCGCGTTGGCCGTAGTGCTGGCTGTGAGCATGGTTGTTCTCGCCTGGTCTGCGCCCGCTAGTGCCGCCCGCAAGACGATTGATCTCGATTTCGCTACGTTCTGGCCGGCCGGCGACTTCCAGGCTGCCATCGGGCACAAAAACTGGATGAAGACCATAGCAGACCGTGTTCTGGCCGAGACCACCGACTATCAGATCAAATGGACCGAGTTCTATGGTGTGCATCCGGCGAAGCTGTTGGACGGTGTTGAGGGAGGAACTTACGATGTCGGGACGAGCGGTCCGGGCTACAGCCCCGGCGTTTTTCCCTTGTGGGCCGGTCCCCAGTACCCGGGCAAGCTCCACAGAAAGAACGCTTACACGATGTCCTTGACCATCCAGGCGCTTCATGATCAGATGCCCGACCTGCAGAAACAATTCGACCGCACAAAAATGAAGCTGATGCATTTCTGGTCCACCGGGCCGGGCTATTTCCTAATGGTGCCTGGCAAAAACATTCGTACGATGGCTGACTTTCAGGGGAAGACCATCAGGGCGGCCAACCCCCCATCCGTGGAGTGTATGAAAGCTCTGAAAGCCGAACCTCTGTTTGCCCCCATGAGTGTGGCCCTCGAGAGGTTTGAGGCCAAACTGATCGACGGCATCCTCTGCCCCACGGACACGCCCAAGGGCTTCGGCCTGGGCGCCTATGTGCGGCATGTCGTCTCCGCCCCATTCAGCTACCACTTCGTGTTCTTCAAGGTCATGAATAAAAATACCTATAATGACCTGCCGGCAAGCGTGAAGAAGATCGTTGACGAGGTCAACGCCGTTTATCCTGCCTACTACGGCGCGTTGAGAACATGGGGTGAGGCGGATGGCTTGGAGTACATGAAAAAACTTGAGGGCTACAGCTACTATGACATGGCCGCGGAGAATCCGGCGGAATATGCGAAAGCGGTTGCCGCAACGGCCGGCCTCATCGAAAAATGGATTGGCGGTGACGCCACGAAAAAGGCTATATGGAACAAGACCCTTGAACTGGACAAGTACTTCAACACGACACCCCCCTATTCTACCTGGACGCACAGCTGGCCAACTGAGCCGGTGGTACCCACTTTTAAAAAGTAGGATCATCAGGGTGGATTGGGCGTGAGGTCGGTCAAGGTAAGGTAAGGAAGTTGGGGTACCCCGGGAAGAAACCCGTGGTACCCCAGCTGTTTTGCGGGAAAACCCGGTTGACGGCTTCGTAGAAGTCGCGTTCACCCTTCGACACCTCGGTGCGACCGCCGGAGAGCAACCGTAAGCCCTGGTTTTGCCTTGGTGGTGAGGGTTCGAATCGTGAGCGGAGAGCGTGTCGGGGGCTTTTTGCAGAACCGTCCTCTATCGGTTGATACCAACGAAAGACACAGGAGGGCCGCATGAATGCTTTTGAAAAGGCAGTGCAGTTTATCACAGAAAAGATGGCCTGGGTTGCCATGATCGCCATTTTGGCGTGTGTGGCCATTGTGGTAACGGATGTGATCAGGTATCAAGCTATCCGTGAGCCGCTTCCCGGCACCCACGAGGTTGTGGAGCTGATAGCGGCCGTGATCCTGAGCATGGGAATCGGTTACCTCACATTTGTGAGAGGACACGTCGCGGTGGGTATCCTGGTGGATCGCTGTCGGCCCCGGGTGCAGGCCGGGTTTGACCTTTTTAACGCTCTGGTTTCTCTTGCCTTCACGATCTGGCTCACTGCGGGAGTGGTCGAAATGGCCCTTCGAAACTACCAGTACGGTTGGGTGACGGGAGTTTTGGAAATTTCCAGGCATCCTTTTATGTTCTTGATTGCCGTGTCGCTGGCACTCACATCCGTGGTTCTTGTCAGGGACGCGATCAAGGCTGTGATGATGATCCGAAAAGGAGGTTGAGATGGAGCGCGAGCTGATAGGTGTCATATCCGTGATTGCCCTGATTGTGCTTCTTGCTGTCCGCATGCCTGTGGCTTTCGTGATGCTGGTGCTGGGCATGGGCGGTATCGGCTGGATTAAGGGTGCGTCGGCCGCGTTGAGTGGTGCGTCCACGATTATGTACTCTACCTTTGCAAGCTATTCTCTGGTGGTGGTTCCCCTTTTCACCTGGATGGGCTACATCGGCTTCCACTCCGGCATCGGCGCGCATTTGTACGAAGCCGCCTACAAACTGGTGGGCCGGCTCAAGGGGGGGCTGGCCATGGCGACCACCCTGGCCTGCGCCGCTTTCGGCGCCATCTGCGGTTCTACGACGGCTACTTCGGCGACCTTCGCG
>JAFGPH010000294.1 GCA_016926135.1 Deltaproteobacteria bacterium | reverse complement strand
GTCTGCGGTCTGATCGGGGTTGTGGCGCCCGGCACCGAGGTCAGCCTCAATATGGATCTCATCATGAACGGCCGCACGGTCAAGGGTATCATCGAAGGCGATGCCATCCCGGACCTTTTCATCCCCAAGCTTATTGAGTTGTATCGTCAAGGCCGGTTTCCCTTTGACCGTTTGATCACGTTCTATCGCTTCGAAGATATCAACAAGGCCGTAGAGGATATGGAAAAAGGACTCGTCATCAAACCGGTCCTGCGCCTGTAGCGTCCTATGGATCATGGCCGGGCTGGTAAAGGACATGAAACAGCTCAGGGATGAACCGGAATAGGTTGCCTATCATCATGGATTCTGTGGAAAGGGGGTACATATGAGATTTATCAGGGTGAATATGAATGAGAGAAAGGTCCGTGTTGAGGAGGTGCCACAGGTCTACCGCGGTCTGGGGGGCAGGGGTCTGACATCCATCTTCGTGAACGCGGAAGTCCCGCCACGGTGTGATCCTTTGGGTCCGGAGAACAAACTGATCTTTGCCCCAGGTTCCTTGAGCGGGACCCCGCTGGTCAATACCAGCCGCATCTCTGTCGGGGCAAAAAGCCCGCTCACCGGGGGGATCAAGGAGAGCAACGCAGGGGGAACGGTGTCTGCCGCCCTGGGAAAACTGGGAATCACGGCCCTGATCATTGAGGGCCGGTGCCCGGAAGGAGACCTGTACATCTTGAGGATTGACCGGGATGGGAAGGCCAACCTGGTTTCAGCGCAGGACTGCAAGGGGATGCGTACCTATGCCCTGGTGAAGAAGCTCTTCGAGACCTACGGAGAGGAAAACGCAGTGCTCTGCATCGGTCCTGCAGGGGAGCAGAGGCTGGCTGCTGCCTCCATACAGAGCTCCGATGTTGACGGGCGCCCCTGCCGGGCCGCGGGCCGGGGGGGCCTGGGCGCGGTTATGGGAGCCAAGGGCCTTAAGGCCCTTGTCGTGGACCAGCGCGGAGAAAGTGCCGATCCGTTAGCCGATCCGGAGGCCTTCAAAGAGGCCAATCAGGTAATCGTCAAGATCATCAAGGCGCATCCCATGGCCGGGCATGTAATGCCCGAGCTGGGTACGGCTGGTCTCGTGGCCCCGGTCAATGCCATGGGGGCCTTTCCCTGTTACAATGCGACAAAAGGCGTCTTGGAGGGTTGGGAGAAGATCAGCGGAGAGGCCATGGCCCGGATGATTCAGGAGCGGGGCGGGAACACCACCCACATGGGCTGCGCCCAATGCATTATACACTGTTCCAACGAGTTTGTGGACAAAGGGGGCAGGTATGTGACGAGTTCTCTCGAATACGAAACGATCTGGTCCATGGGAGGCATGACCGGGATCGGCGACCTGGATACGGTGGCGCGGCTGGATTATCTCTGTGATGACATAGGCGTGGATACCATGAGCACGGGGGTGGCCGTTGGTGTGGCTATGGATGCAGGCTACAAGCCCTTTGGGGACGGTGAGGCCGCCATCCAGATGGTGGAGGAGATCGCTTCCGGCACTGAATTCGGCAAAATCCTTGGACATGGCCCTGCCGCCATAGGAAAACATTTTAACCACGCCCGGGTTCCCGTGGTGAAAGGTCAGAGCATTGCCGCCTATGACCCGAGAGCCATGCTGGGCAACGGTGTGACATTCGCCACCTCGCCCATGGGCGCGGATCACACGGCTGGAAATGTGGTCGGCGAATACCTGGAACAAAAGCTCGACCCCTTGAATCCGGAGGGCCAGGTGGAGGCGTCCAGGAATCTGCAAATCGCCACGGCCGCCGCTGACTGTACAGGCCTGTGCTTCATGGCCTATGTGGCCCTGACCACCCCCGAAGGAGGCGGGGCCCTGCTCCGGGCGATCAATGCCAAATTCGGCACACAGCTTGGACCGGAGGATGTCCCTACCCTGGGAATGCGGGTGCTCCAGGCGGAGCGGGAATTCAATCGGAAGGCGGGATTCACGGAGAAGGACGACCGCCTGCCCCGTTTCTACTACGAAGAACCGCTTCCTCCCCATAACAAGGTATTCACGATTGGCGAGAAGGAGTTGGATAGCACCCTGGCTGTGTTGGGCGTGTAGCGGATGAGGTTTTGGCGTGAAAAGGACTCATGGCAGGACCAAAAACGATTCTGGCACAGATGACGGTGCCATGAAGAAACACTTGCTATGTGCGCTGCTCGGGGCTCACTGACAAGCCATCAAATCCGTTCGCATTAGCGACGATGGGATCGCCATGAACCAGGTTCAGTTGGAATCAGCCCAAACGACACGGCACTTCTGAACAGGAACGGAGACATCTCAGGAAGGTGTCTCCTCAGGCGGGTGGCAAAGGATGTGCGGTTGTATGGCAATCATGGACGAAATGACCTTGAAGGGTCAGGAAGGAGGGGTAAAATGAAGAGCAAAGGGAGGGTATGGCATGGACTGTTCGTGTTTGTGGCTGCGGCGGTTTTCCTGGCCGGTGTTTCCTATGCCAAGAGTCCGCCACCGAAGGAGAAGATCGTTATCGGGCAGGCGATCGCCCTTTCAGGTCCGTTGGCGGGGGGTGTAGCCATAGCAGGCGGCAAGATCTATGAGCTATGGGTCGAGGATGTGAACAAAAACGGCGGCATATATGTGGCGGAGTACGGCAAGAAGTTGCCGGTGGAACTCCGCCGGTATGATGATAGAAGCGACATCGGCACCATGACGAACCTTCTGGAAAAACTGATTCTGGAAGACAAGGTTGACTTTGTCTTCCCTCCCTGGGGCACAGCGTGGCTCTTTGCGGCAGCCCCTATCGCCAATAAATACGGATATATACTCATAGGCGGCCCGGGTGGCGCACTGAAGCTCAAGGAACTCAGCTTGCCCTATTTCTTCCAGGTTCTGAATTTCTCCGACACGCAGGCCCCGGCCCTTGCCGAGATCTACAAGGAAGTTGGTGTGAAATCGGCAGCGGTGATCTACCGCGGTGACCTCCATGGCATAGAATACGGCAATGCCATGGTTCCGTATTTCAAGAAGAAGGGAATTGAGGTCAAGATCAACAAAAGCTATCCCCCGGGGATCAAGGATCTCTCACCGCTCTTGAAAGAGGCCAAGGCCCAGAATGTGGACGCCTTTGTGGCCGCCTGCTACCCGGATGGCGGCATGCTCCTCACCGGCCAGTCCATTGAGCTCGGCATCAATTTCAATTCCTTCTTCCTGACCGTCCTCCCTTTTTCTCCCAGTCTCTATAAGGGGACCTTCGGGGAGCGGGGGGTTGAGGGAGTGATGGGCGGCGGTGCCTGGAATGCCAAGACTTCTACCGGAGCCAAGGAACTGGTTGACAAGTTCGTAAAACGTTTTGGCGAAGAACCCGACTACTGGGGAGGCCTGTACTACTGGTCATCGCTCCAGCATTTCCAGCAGGCGATCGAGAAGACCGGGACCCTGGATCAGAAGAAGATCAGGGATATCATGGCAAAAGAGAAGTTCAACACGGCCCTAGGTCTTTTCTGGTATGACAAAGACCGCTATTTTGTCAATCATCCCGGTGAGATCGGTCAGTGGCAAAAGGGGGTGTTTGAAGTCATTGACCCGGGAGAGAAGCGTACGGCAAAACCGGAATACCCAAAACCACCTTGGCCCAAGAAATAGGACATGATCGGCCGGCCAATCATGCCGGGCAGAGGGTGTCTTACCAAGGAGCGCATGAAATAGTCTGCGTTCTGTACAGAGGTAATTTCACCACCCGTCCCGCGTGGGGCGGGACGGGAGACACAGAGATCTCGGAGGTGACCTTATCCTTTTTGACTTGCAGGGAGATGACTGCAAGTCAAAAACGAACCGCTTACGGCAGTTCAGGCCTTGTTTCCGACCCTGATCGAAGAGCTGGGGTTCTTGCCCGATCGGTATCTCCCGATCGGGCAAGAAAGAAATCCAATCTCCGTGCTCTCTACTGCCTCTGTGGTGAAAAATGGCCGGATCGTTCTGGAGGGAAACAGCAGGGAGTTTCTGGAACAGGAGATGATCCGAAAGGCCTATCTGCTGGGTCTATAACCCGAGACCGTGAAATTCTGGCCTTGACATGGCCATGTAAATGGCCTATAGTATGACCATGAAAGTGGCCAACATTGCAGAGTTCAAAAACAATTTCAGTAAGATTCTCGCCGTTGTCGAACAGGGTGAGCCCGTCGAAATCCGCAAACGCAACGTTCCCATTGCACACCTCATTCCCCTCCAATCCATGGAAAGGGTGAATGGGACCCGGTTGGGTTGCGGCCGGGGAAGCGTCGTGGTGAAGGGGGACTTGACAGAGCCGATGATGCCTGAAGAGAGCTGGGAGATGCTCCGGGGATGAAGCTTCTCCTGGATACCTGCTGCATCATTTGGGCGGTTTCGGACCCAGATTGCCTTTCGCAGAAGGCGGTCGATCTTCTCCAGGCAAGGGATTCGGAGATCTTTGTGAGCCCAATAAGCGCCGCAGAGATCGCATGTGCATCCGAGCGCGGACGGCTCCTACTTGATCGGCATTGGAAGACATGGTTTCGCTATTACCTCGATCTGAACCAGTGGTCGGTGGAACCGATTGACCTTGCGATCATGGAAGAGGCTTATTCCCTGCCCGAG